>CAZIYV010000040.1:0-24087 GCA_964543575.1 uncultured Pelotomaculum sp. | reverse complement strand
AATGCATCCAAAATTATTGGCCTTTTTTTACCCAAAAGTCTTGACCGCTTACAAAAGGCTAATAGCCCCTTCATACTTGGATATAAACGGTACTGTCTATCTCCAGTAAAAATTAATATTCATTCCTGCATGCCTGAACTATTAAAATACTATAAATTATAATTTAAGATGATGAATTATTGTCAGCGGAAGATAATTCGCGTTTTTCAGTGCTTTCTATTTCTAACTCCTTAACAACATGTTTGTATAACATAAGCTCGAATGCCCGTCCCTCCACTATGGGTACATATTGCTTAGACATAATTAATAATTTGTCTATTGCCCTTTTCCCAATCTGACGGATAGATAACTTACTCCAAAAGCGTGGCTGGTTTTCATTTGACAGCCAGTATAGCTTATCCATATCCCCGTTTAATACTGCCTCTAAGACTTCTTTTTTTAAATCAATCACCACTTAACAAGACACCTCCTTGAAGTAGATTATACCACAGTATCAGTTAGTTATGCAGCAATTAGTGTAATTAATTACACAATATCTGAATAGTACTTTGAGTATTATTGTAAATATTTTTTGTCACAATATGAGTAAAGCAATACTTTTCTGCCCTATATTTCGGGCGGACTCCGCCTCCAGGCGTCCATGGTCTTTGCAAAGCCAATTTTATCTCATCAGAAAAATTTAGTGTAGCAAATCCCAGCCCACCCTCCGGCTTCCTAATTTCAAGATATCGTAAATTAGTAAGAAGGAAGTCTCCTGTTTGCATCATTGAAGAAGGAATAATAATTATGATAAAATATCACACATAGCGACTAGAAGAATACGCAAAAAATAGTTTCTGTCATGCTCAGTATGTAGGTACTGCCTTCATTGTAGCTAATGAGAACCGCAATATTTATAGGCAGAACCAATTAATGCAATCTTAAAAGCATATTTCTCTTTTGCTCATTTGCCGATGATAATATAAAAAATGATGCAAATAAAATTGGTGATTTTCTTGCAATATAAAATAAAGGTTGACTGACCTGTCATTGAATTTAGTTAGGGGCATAATATCTGAGACGTTTTAATTTCATAATTTAATAAGATTGGAGTGAGTTTAGAATTGAAAAAGATTGTAATAGATTTTCATGTTCACCTATCAGAATACGAGTCCTTTGGTGAAGATGCATTTAATTTCTTTGCAAGTGCTTTCCCCTCCAAAGAAGAATATGTTGAATTTTGTAATATTCATAGCGATCCCCATACCTTTTTGCAGTTGATGGATCAAAATGGAGTAGATTATTCTGTTGTATTAGCAGAAATTTCGCCTTTGTCAACTGGTGTTGCTACAAATGAAATGGTAGCATCTTTTTGCCGGGCGAGTCCGAGATTAATACCATTTTGCACGATAAATCCTTATCTGCACCCGAATATGGGCAAAATGCTAGAGGATTTATGCTTAAATCATGGCTTTAAGGGACTCAAGCTTCTTCCCTCATACAATTATTTTTATCCCAATGACAATTTCATTTACCCGTTATACGCTGTTGCCGAAAGGCTCGGCATACCTGTGCTTTTCCATACGGGATCGTCAATTTTTTCAGGCGTCCGTATAAAGTATGCGAATCCCATTTTCTTGGATGATGTGGCTGTAGACTTTCCTAACATGAAAATCATTATGGCACACGGTGGACGGGGCCCTTGGTATAATGAAGCATTAACCATGGTCCGCCTTCACAAGAATGTTTATATCGAAGTTTCAGGCTTGCCTCCTAAAAAGCTTATCGAATTCTTCCCTGATATGGGACGATTTGCCCATAAGTTTATTTTTGGTACTGATTGGCCCAGTGTGGATGTTAAAAAGAACATCGAAATAATCAGGAACTTAAATATTTCCCAAGAGGCAATTTCGAAAATACTAGGAGAAAACGCTAAGCAGCTTTTGGGATTAGTTTGATGGCCCTTTTACGAAAGTTAGTGTACTGATATTTTTGCTTGTGGTGGCTCTTCAAACCAACTGTTTTCAATTAGGATGTTTAATCCATCCTCTGAGGTTTTAATAATCTCCGCCATCAACCGTAAAAAATCTACCAATATATCATGCCTTACAACGGCAGAAGCTTTTCCATAGGCACCGATTAATATAGCATTAGATGTCCTTACCTGTTGCATCATTAGCTTGTCTGAGAATGGTGCAATTTTTGAATCTGTAATACCAGAATCCCAGTTCATAGATACGGGAAAGTCATTTTTCATTAATAGCGTACTAAAAATTTCGACGTGTTTGTTGGCAATTTCTTTTCCCCTCACCATGTATTGTTTTACCTGTTCTGAACTGGCTACCTGGCCGAATGCGATAAACATAGCCTTTCTTACTGAATTTCTTTGGAGTCCCATGAATATATGAGATATTTCTATCGAATTGAGGGCTCTCTGTTTTCCGAGATAACCGGCCAGATATTTTTGTTCTTTAGTAAAATCAATCTTATCAGGTACCGGAATGTATGGTGGTCTTACGGATAACCCTTTAGACAACATAACACTTACGGTTCTATTGTAAATTTCTGCCGGATCAGCTACACATTCAGTAAAATAATTACGAACATCTGTACGCGTGCACATCTGTAGAACAGTACTATAACCGTCTAGTCTGCTCCTGGCCATATCTTCAAGGAAACTTAAAATAAAAGAGTCCGTAAAAAGACGAGGAGCGTCTGGATTTACATCATCATCCGTAAAGCCAATAGGAATGTAGTGCCTTTCGCGAGTATAGATTTCAGAAATTATACGGAGGTGTTTTTTAGCTATTCCTAAAGAATATTCTAAAATTTGTTGGACATCCGGATCCTCAACTATTTTTAGAAAGTACGTTACAATACGTTCCTTAATGCTGCTTTCCATCCATGAAACCCAAAGTCCAGCAAGTTCCGAGGATGTGAGCCTTACATTTCTCTCGTCCTCAATGGCCAAATGAACGGCTTCTATATCATGCTGCGGTGTTGGTTCAATATTGTTCTGAACAATTTCCATCTATTGCCCCCCCGTTTTTAGTAGTTCCGTAGAACATATATTTCTCTAAAGAATGTTATTATAACTTATCGTTTACCCAATCACAGAAAAATATTTATATAAGCAAACTCCTTCATCATTTTCCTTAGTATAACCCGTCCATAATTGTTGACAACAGGGTTAGTCAACCTATGCGGATTTGACATAATATCTCATAGCCTTTAAAGATCAGCAAAACGCGCTAGAATTGTTTCTAACGCGTTTAATATGCAGTTTCCTCTGAACATTAGATCGCTTTTTTCTTCAATTCGCCAACTTCAATAAGCTCACCTCGTACCGCCTGTTGGGGATTGATTATCAGCAGGCGGTGTCCCTGCTCTTCACCGATCAGCCGCACCGTTTCTCTTGCTGCAGGCTCGAACTGTGGTAGCTGGCCGCTGGTGGAATGCGCATCGGAAGCGATGAAGTGGACACAGCCTTGCTCCAAAAAAGCCCGGGCAGCGTCTGTAACATCAGAACAAAAGAGACCGGTCAGGCTGCCAGATGTCAGCTGGGCTAGCGCGCCATGCGCGATCAGCTCGTAAAAGCGGGAATAATCCCTGATAAAGGCACCGTTTCGCTCCGGGTGGGCGATAATTGGTGTTACCCCCTGCAGCTGTAGATCGTGGAAAACAGCAGCCGTATAATCGGGGACATCCTCGGCAGGAAGTTCCACCAGCAGGTATCGCCCTGTGTTGTTGATGGTCAGAAGTTCACCCCTGGAAAACCTCCGTGGCAGTTCGTGATCCAGTCTGTATTCCGCTCCAGGCAGGACAAATAGGCGTATTCCTTTTTTCAGCAACACTTTTTGCAGGTTTGACATTACGTCCAGGATCTCTTCCCTGCTGGGGTACAGCTTTGTTTTCACGTGAGGTGTGGCCACCATTTGCCTGATGCCGCTCGCGACAGCGCAGCGGGCCATGGCGATGGCTTCGTCCATATTGGCCGCTCCGTCATCCAGACCAGGCAGGATATGGCTGTGGATGTCGATCATCTAAAGGTACACCTCCAGTAATATTTATTATATAATTCGTCACAATAATTTACTAATACATTTTTTATCCATCTGATCGGTCGGGCTGCGCATATTTATCAAGTAAATTAAATACTCAAAATATTTTATCAAAGGAAGGAATTTCATTAAATGAAATGAAATATAAATATAACAAAATATAGGGGTGTAAATAAATACCATTAAGTAAATAAATTATGTTGTTTATCCAATTGGTAGATTAAATCCTGACGGTGTTAAATTGCCAGGAACAGGATTCTAAATAGAAAACAAAGACACTATGTTACTGCACTAATGTAACCAATAAAGATGGTATTGTTATTTTAAATCATTTATTACTGATAATCTAAACGCCTGCCAAGACAAGCAATAAAGAAGCCGAATTCTGACCATGGTAGGATAGTTCTTACATATCAGTCAACTAAAATTGGTGCGAATAATAAATACCCAACCCTTACGGAGGTATCAGTAACTGTGTCAGGAGATACTATTTGCTTTTGCGGCAGCATGAGAAGGCATAAAAAATGCCATCCGGATATATCCGAGGAAAGCCTTGCCGCAAAAATGCTTTCTTTGTATTCAAGGGCGGACAAACAAATTGACAGCCATTACTCTATACATAAGGTAAAGCCGATATGCAGAAAGGGATGCAGTGAGTGCTGCAGTACCGTTTTTAACATCTCAATAGTAGAATTCTTTTTGATTTGCCGCGAGATGTTGAAATTGGATTCAAAAAGAATTACACTTGTTAAGAATAGGGTTTTGCAAAGCATATCCTATTTAAATCGCGAGCAACCTGAGTTGTTAAATTATTTTAGATCTGACCACTCTGAGTTGGATTTCAAAAGTATGACACTAAAAATTTATGAATTATCGAAAGGTGTTAATATTGATTGCCCCTTTTTAGCAGAGTTTACAAACAGGGAAAGGATTTGTGCAATTTATAATGTAAGGCCCTTAATTTGCAGGATCGCAGGTACATCCTTTTATACAGATATCGAAAACATGTTTATATGTTCACATATAGGCACTAACAAAACAATAATGGATTGCGGGCCAAGCACAGTAGATATTTGGAGCAGCTTCATAAATGATATTCTGACCATTCGTTACAATGATGCATGCTACAGGGGGAGTGTTTACCCCCTTATTTATTGGCTATACCTGGCATCGAACGGATTAGAAAATCTTAAAGACTATCTTGGCGGAGAACGTCACAAAAAATACTTCCAGATGTCCTACATTGAAGCTAAAGAAAAAATCCTATTAGGAAAATTATCGTAGCATACCTAAAAATGTATTTATTTCTTTATACCCATTATTAATTGAACTTCCCCCACTTCTTCCCAGGGTAATACTGAGAAACCGGCATCTTCCAACCATTCCTTGTATTGTTCATATGTCCAGGTGCCCCCGGAAATAGTGTTCACCAGCATGTTCACCGCAAAAACTGCCGGCCTGACGCCAGTACCCCGAATCATATCGCTGATAACAATTCGCCCGCCTTTTATGGTTTCTTTTGCCGCATCTATAAAGAGCTTTCTATTCTCTTTTTCTCCGTAAATGTGGCAGACATTACCAAGATAAATCAAATCAAAAGGCCCCTCAGGCAATCCTTGGGTAAAGTCCCCTTTGACCATATTTATAGGAAGGGCGCCGTCTAGCTCGGGGTTCATCATTTCAACAACTTCAGGCAGGTCAAGCACTGTGACAATGGCTCCTTTTTTCGCGAAAGCAATGGCATATGTGAGCGGGCCGCCACCCACATCTAGCACCCTCCGGTTGGCCGGCAGGTCACTCAGACAATAGTCCGTGACTTGAAGCGCCGATCTTTGAGCGTGATGGCTCATAGCCATGATAAAATTCTTTGAATGACCAGTCTTATCTTTTTTAGAAGCTGGCCCACCGGTTTTTATCACATCAGGCAGTTGGAGCCAGGATGTGGTCAAATTATAACTGTGCATGAAAGAGAAACCGGTATAATCGCTGTGTTCCGGATTATAAAAAATGTTTTCAGCTTCCTCGCTCAATTTTATCTTTTTATTATCCCGGTATATTACATAACCTAAAGCTGCCAGGGCTTCTGTTACCGTCCATAAGGCTCTGTAATCTGTATTAAGTTTTTCTGATAACTCCTGCACTGTGTGTGAACCGTTTTTAATTGCATCGAACAGGCCAACCTTCGTTGCTGCGCCTACAATCAAAAATTCTTGCGGCAACTGAAAAGATGCCGGATTTGGCATGTGGTCCCCTCCCCCTTCCTTATTAATGAGCAATCAATTTTTATTAATCCTGGCGTTTTGCTGTCAAAGCACTTGGAAGATAAAAACCGCCTTATGGCGGTCATCTAAGATATTTTGATATACAACTCGCCTAATTATTTACATCACTTAACAAAATTGTTTTAGCTATTGCGGTTTTGATGCTGTATTACACTGCCATTTCCTTCGGAACCACAATTTTGATCTCCACCAGCAAAAGCAGTGGCTGAAAACGATAACAAGAATAACGTTACCAGGCAAATAATTATTTTTTTCATTTTATATCACCTCTCTGACTATGTTTTTAATTAGATTATATTGTCTTATGTAACTTTTTTCAAATATTACTTTTAATAATAAATCCCAAGAGGTTTTCATATAATATCTTATGCTTTAAAGAACAGCAGACGCGCTAGAATCGATTCTAACGCGTTTAAATATTTGTGCAAATATAGTTGGCAGACTTCCCTATAGCGCGGCACTCTCAATGGATGGTGCACATCACACCCGCGATTTGCCCGTTGCATCTTCTAGGTGGATTAATATGTATAATGAATAAAAATATACCATGCGGGAATCTTAGATTTATGTCTGGCTTTCAATAGCGATCGTAGGTGATGAAATAATATATAGTGGCAACAAAACACGATTATTTAAAAAATATATAATGTAATATTTACGATTAAAAGTAAACTCCCGGCGTCAGATTTCTGACTGAACCGGGAGTTTATTATTTTTCATTATTGCTGTTGAAGGTGTTTCCATTGAACGAGCCATCCTCTCACCATAGTAATGGTAACTTGTTTTCTCCTTTTAGTCTGTATTTTGCCTTTATTATTCGTATTTTATAGAGTAAAAAAAGCAATGCACAACGCAACAGTTATATTTAGATATGTTATCCATAATTGACAGGGATATTAAGTATCATAGCGAATAAGAAAAATTACAATAGTGCGCAATTGAATTAAAATGGATATGAGAAGGGATGCCCTATGAAAATTGAGAATAATGTTGATTTAACAATGAATTTCTGTGGTTTAAGATTACCCAATCCATTTTTGCTAGCCTCAGCTCCGCCAACTGCTAGTGCTGCCATGATTAAACGTGCCTTTACACTTGGGTGGGGTAGTGCAGTTACTAAAACTATCCCGCCAGATAGCATGGTGATAACTGATGTTTCCCCACGTTTAAAGACTTTACATAACAATAATGGAACGATTTTCGGCCTGGAAAATATTGAATTAATAAGCCGCAAACCGCTTTCCTTATGGCTGGATGAAATCCGGGATATAAAGCAGTGTTTTCCGCAAAACTTGTTGATAGCCAGCCTTATGGCTGAAGTGTGCAAGGAACAATGGCAGAAAATGGCGGTTTCCCTCCAGAAAGCGGGAGCCGATGCGCTGGAACTGAATTTTTCCTGTCCTCATGGAATGCCGGAAAAAGGCCTTGGTTCCGCCATAGGCCAGGACGAGGAACTAACCAGGCTTATCACCTCCTGGGTTAAAGAAGTGGTATCCATCCCGGTAATTGTCAAGCTTACACCGAATGTTACCGATATAGGACGCCTGGCACTGGCAGCTGAAAAAGGAGGAGCGGACGGGTTGGCGGCCATCAATACGGTACAAAGTCTTGTAGCGATAGACCTGGACACATTTGAACCCCAGCCATCTGTGAACGGTTTTTCTACTTTTGGCGGCCTGTCAGGTCCGGCAGTAAAGCCCATCGGACTGCGTTGCGTGGCACAAATAGCCCAGGCCTGCAGTCTGCCCATCTCTGGAATGGGTGGTATTAGCAGCTGGAAAGAGGCGGCTGAGTATATCCTGGTGGGAGCAAGCAATGTTCAAATATGTACTGAAGTAATGATAAGAGGTTATGGCGTAATCAATGGCATGAAGGATGGGTTGACCCGGTATCTGAAAAGTAAAGGGCTTTTTGAATTAAACGAACTAAAAGCTAAGGCACTGCCAAAACTGGTGAGTCACGAGTCTCTTAATCGTAACTACCGCGTGTGGCCGGATATAGATGATAATACTTGTAATGCCTGCGGTCGTTGTGTTATCGCCTGCCGTGATGCCGGGAGCAATGCCCTGTTAATCAGTGATTCCAAGCTCATACGAGATGATGAGGCATGCGACGGATGCTCCCTCTGCATAAACCTCTGTCCCTCGCTGAAAAAGAAATAAAAGGGAGTGTAAATAATTCTGTTGGGTTTGGGTTTATTGTTATTTGCCTGTTTCCGGTTCTTTGCCCTTCCCCTTAGGTCGGACATCCGGCCATAGATTTTTCTGATCAAAGGTCTGGATGGAAGTGAGAAAGCGCGCTTTAAAATCAGGGAAGCGCTGGACAGTATCAGCCATAAACTTTTTCACGACCTCTCTGTGGGTAAAACCGTTGGCCGGGCAGGGATTTATTATAAACGGCAGTTTTTCAGTGTTGATAAAGGAAACGATATCCTCCGCTTTAAGATATACCAGCGGCCTGATCATGGTCAGTCCGGTTCGGTCTAAAAAAGTAAACGGTGAAAAAACGCGCATCTGACCGGTATAGATCATACTCAGAAAAAATGTTTCTATAACATCGTCCAGGTGATGACCCAGGGCGACTTTACTGCACCCTAGTTCTAAAACCTTGCTGTGCAATGCGCCGCGGCGCAGATGAGAACATATAGCGCAGGGGTTACCGTCCTCCCTCTCTTCAAAGACGATCTTGGCTATTTCCGTTTCCACCACGTGAAAAGGCACATTTAAAGAACGGCAGAATTCTTCCAGCACCAGTAAATCCATCGGCCAGCCTGTTTTAATAAAAACCGCTTCCAGCTCAAACTTGACCGGCAGGGAACGGCTGATCAGGTTAAGCGCGTACAGGAGGGAAACACTGTCTTTACCGCCTGAGAACGCCACTGCCACCCGTTCGCCGTTTTCGATCATACCGAAATCGTAGATAGCCCGCTTTACTTTTGCTAAGAACCACTTGCGATAATTCTTGATCAATTTTTTGCCCCTTTTGCTGCAGCAGCTGTATGCTGTTTTCGTGAATCTATAAAATATATAATAATAGGCTTTGTCTTGTATTTTATTATGATGATCGGAGTGAGTTTTTATATATCAGGCCTGGTGAAATCTATGAGTTTACCTATTTTCGCAGAACCAGGGTTTTGATTAGCGCCAGGAAACTGGACATCCCGGTTGTCGAACCTTCTAATGAGCAGATTAATTAAGAATGAAGGGATCTAAAGTATTTAATAGCCTATATATTCATCTATAAATTCTTCCAGTGTCATCACTTTGTTTTCATGCATAAAGGCGGCAACCGGGACACCCAGATAACGAAAATGCCAGGGCTCGTAGGTATACCCGGTAATCCCCTCTTTATCCCTGGGGTAGCGCAACACAAAGCCGAATCGCCAGCAGTTTGCTTCAAGCCAGGAATTAGTGTAATCCGAATCCCCATCCATGTCTATGGCGAAACCGGTTTGGTGTTCACTGCAGCCGGGCGGCGCCACGGTCAGACTGGCTTCCCGCAAGCCGTATGCGGCAACCCGCTCGTTAAACAGCTGCTCCTGCCTTTCATAACTACGGTAGCACGAGTTCAAGGTAAAGTTCATGTTAAGACGGCCCGCTGATGTTAAAAGACTTTGCAGGGGCTTCTGTAAGGCTGATGACACCTGGCACCCCTCAAAGTTAACCAGGGATTTTGGCTTGTAATCCATAGCCAGGGCACGAGACTTATTAACCAATAAAAAGTCCAGGGGTTCCATGGGGTTTGGTTTGGTTTCACCTGGCGGGTAAATCAGTAAAGATTTGCTTGTCTGGTGCCATTCCGCTTTGTAGTTTATTGCTTCGCTGACCCAGCGAACCGGCAGAAAGGTTCTATCGCATATCAGAACGGGGGCCACATCCATCTTGATGGCCAACCCGTTTTTTTTAAGTTCTTTGTTCCCTATCTTTAATGACAGATAGGTTTCAGGTATTTTGATCGATATCGTTTGCGAGGCACTGTCCCAGTTAATATCTTTTTCATTTACACCACAGGCGTAAGCAAGGTAGCGAACAGGCAGGAACACACGGTTGTTTTTGATAAAAGGTATTGTATCCATACTATAAATCTGGTTGTTCAATATATATTTGTCATTACCGGGCTGGAATACCGACTTGTTTGAGGGCTCGGTGCAGGCCTCTCGGGATAAGCCCGTTGCCAGCAAGATAATAGCAATAATAATTATATAAAGAATTCTTATCAAAATTCATTCTCCAATAGCGTCATTGATTTCCTGCTTCACTTCGACCTCCCCCTGATTTATTCCTCTTTGTAAATCTGCCTTGCAATTAAGAATAGCTTTTAATAATTAAAGTTGATCTTTTAAAACAAAAAACAGCCGTGTTTAAAAACAGGCTGTCTTTTTTTTGCGGTTAATAGATATTTAAAAGAAAATCTTTTATACTATATTTTAACCACGTTGGCCGCTTGCGGTCCCCTGTCACCTTGAACGATTTCGAACTCTACGTTCTGTCCCTCGTCAAGTGTTTTAAAACCGTCTGATTGGATTGAAGAAAAGTGAACAAAAACGTCTTTCCCCTCAGATGTTTCAATGAAACCAAAACCTTTGTCCGCGTTAAACCACTTTACTTTACCTGTTGTCAAATACCTTACCTCCTAAAATACCTCTTCTATCGAAGCGAATAATTCAAGTATACATTTTCCACAGGAAAATGCAAGAAATATTTGATATTTTAATATAATTTTGAAAAATATTTTTGATTTTATAAAATGTTAATCTTTCTTACCCGTGTTTTCTTTTGCTAAGGCAACTTTCAGTAAATCTCCCAGGTTTTGCCCTACATAGCCCTGGTCACTGTACTGGGCAATCAGTTTCTGATTGACTCTGCTGGCGTTTTTGGAACTTTTATAACCAAATTCATCTTGTTTTTCAGGCTGCCGGTGACCGCAGGCCCGGTCCTGGCAAAGCAGCATTTTCCCTCTTTTGCCGTTCACTAACAGCAGATATTTGCCACAAACCGGGCATTTGGTCTTAGTGATATTATCTGCTTTATACACGGTTTTATCCGCTATAACACTATTTACCAGTTCCAAGGCGTTTTTACGGATATCGGCCATAAATTCCGTTTTGCTGCCCTTGCCCCTGGCAATGTTGGAAAGCCTCTGCTCCCATTGGGCTGTTAATTCCGGAGTTTTCAAAGCTGGTGAAACAAGGTTTACTAATTGAATCCCCTTTGATGTGGGTACCAACTCTTTCCCCTGACGCTCGATATAACTGGTGTTGAGCAGTTTTTCTATGATCTCAGCCCGGGTGGCAGGTGTCCCAAGACCGCTTCCTTTCATGCTTTCCCGCAATTCCTCGTCTTCAATAAATTTGCCGGGGCTTTCCATGGCGGTCAGTAAAGTTGCTTCATTATATCTGGCTGGTGGCTTTGTTTTTGATTTATTAACTTTAAAACCTTTAACCTGTTTAACATCGCCTTTTTTTTGCAGGGTCAGTGTCTGTTCAGGCAGTGCTTCGTCCAGGTCATCTTTCTCAGTAGTTTTAGAGGTTACAGCCCGCCAACCCTTATCCTTGACCACCTTGCCCCGGGAGTGAAAGTTTTCTCCGTTGATTGTAGTTATCAGGGTGGTCTGGTCGTAACGATAAGGAGGGTATAAGACGGCAATAAACCTTCTCACGATTAAATCATAAAGCTTTCTTTCTTCTTCTTTCAAGGATGTTAGCCGCAAGGGATGTTCGGTTGGAATAATGGCGTGGTGGTCAGTAACCTTGCTGTTATCTACAAACCGTTTTGTCGGAGTCAAAGGTTTTTGTAAAAGAGGCTTTACCAACTCCGCGTAGGGCGCTACAGAGATGCTTTTCAACCTGGACGTAAGTGTAGGTACAATATCTGAGGTAATATAACGGGAATCGGTTCTCGGGTAAGTAACCAGCTTGTGCTGCTCATATAAGTCTTGTAATACAGACAGGGTTTTTTGCGCTGAAAATCCGTAGCGTTTATTGGCGTCCCTCTGTAATTCTGTTAAATCGTAAGCCAGGGGTGCAGGCTCGCTCTTGCTCTCGTTGCGTACTTCTTTGACCACACCCTGATGCCCTTTAATTTTAGCTGCTATATCCTCCGCCTGGAGATAGTTAAAGATACGGCTGTTGTTGTCCCGGCCGCGCCAATCACCGAAATAGTCACTGAAATCCACCCGCAGGGTCCAGTAATCCACAGGAACAAATTGTTTTATTTCAGTCTCCCGGTTCACGATCATGGCCAGGGTTGGTGTCTGAACCCTGCCGGCGTTTAATTGGGCATTGAACTTACAGGTTAACGCTCTCGTCACATTAAGTCCGATCAGCCAGTCCGCCTCTGCCCGGCACACAGCTGCGTCGTATAGATTGTTATATGATGTTCCTGCCTTCAGATTGTTAAACCCTTCGCGAATGGCATCGTCGGTTTGTGATGAGATCCACAGGCGCTTGAAAGGTTTTCGCCAGTTGGCCAGGACCATGATCCAACGCGCCACCAGTTCCCCTTCCCGCCCGGCGTCTGTTGCTATCACCAGTTCTTTAAGGTCATTCCGTTTCATTAAATTTCTAACCACTTGAAACTGTTGGGAGGTTTGCCTGATCACCTTTAGTTTCATGCTGGCAGGCAGCATAGGCAGATCCTCCAGACGCCACTCCTTATATTTTTGATCATAATCATCAGGTTCAGCAAGGGTAACCAGGTGGCCCAGCGCCCAGGTTACCACATATTGAGACCCCTCCATGAACCCTTTATTCTTGGAGCCGCATTTTAAAACCCTGGCAATTTCCCTGGCTACGCTTGGTTTTTCCGCAAGTACAAGAGCTTTCATCTAATCACTCGATTCTGGTTAACGTTATTGTCGCTATTACATAAACCATTTTTTATTATAACATATCATAAACCCCTCTCAAGTCCCTTATGGGGATTTGGAGGGTTTTACAGGATCATCTTTAACTTCGGTCTGCTCCTTAGAATCGGTTTTTATCGTATTGGTTTCCTTACCCGTCTGGGGCGGTTGGACTACATTTTCTTGTTTTTCCTGCTTGTTCTCATTTATAATTTCTGTCGTTCCCTTTTGCTCTGTCACTGTCGGAGCGACGGCAGGCTTTTGTTTCTCTTCTTCCTTTTGTTTCTCCTCTTCCTTTTTGGGCGGGGCGGCACTGCTCAGGTAAGCCCTCTCGCTAAGTCCCATTACATTAGCCATTACCAGCCGGAAAATCTCAGCTGGTTGGTTTCCCCCGTAGGAAGTTAAGTAATGTTGTCTGTCCATGTCTTTTTCATCATAACCCAGCCATACCGCAGCGGTATAACGTGGCGAAAATCCAACAAACCAGGCGTCTTTATTCCCTCTTAACCCACGGAATACAGCTGTGTCCGGCAGTTCGGTCGTCCCTGTCTTGCCAGCTATTTCAGTGCCTCTAACACCTGCCCGGTAGCCTGTGCCCCCTTCGACCGCCGAACGCAGAACATCTTTCATTGTATTTGCTGTGGAAGGCAGCATCACAGGAACTCCTTCCGGGTGGCGGTATATAATCTGACCATCTGCATCTTCAATATAATCAATCGCGTATGGCTTAGTATACACACCGTCGTTGGCAAAAGCAGCGTAAGCTCCGGCCATTTGCAGGGGAGAAACTCCTTTTGTCAAACCACCTAAGGCCAGGGGCAGGCAGCGGTCTTCTTCTGTTAGCTCAAAGCCCATTTTTTGAGCCATCTCATACCCACGGTCAATTCCTATCGTATTTAAGAGGCGCACCGCGGCGACATTACGGGACCACTGCACCGCGGTGCGGATACTGATCTGCCCGTAGTAGCTTCCATCAGAGTTATGCGGCTCATAGCCGCCGACTTTAAAAGGCGTATCAGAAATGGTTGAATTAGCCCGGTAGTTGAGTTCAAAAGCAGGCGCGTATACGGCCACAGGTTTAAAAGCTGAGCCAGGCTGCCTTAACAGCTGTGTGGCCCTGTTAAAACCACGCCTGGTTAGATACTCCCTCCCGCCAATAAGTGCCTTTATCGCTCCCGTTTCATTTTCCAGCAAGGTCAGCGCCGCTTCAATATCCTGGTCCGGGAACAGGTCAGACCGCTGGAACACCTTTTCTGCCTTATTTTGGATTTCCGCATCCAGTGTGGTATGGATCTTGAGACCGCCCTTAAATAGCTTGCCTTCGCCAACAATAGCGGTTGCCTCGTCAATCACATAATCAATGAAATAAGAATTGCGCTTGCTGGAGGTTTCTTCCCAATTTAAATTTAAGATCTTTTTCTGAGCCTCAAGACCCTTTTCCTCAGTGATATGACCCTGCTGGATCATTTTGCCCAGCACAATGTTGCGGCGCTGCACGGAATCCACAGGATTAACATAAGGGTCATAGGCGCTGGGCGCCTGCACCAGAGCTGCCAGCAGTGCGCCCTCTTCCAGCGAGATTTCCGAGCAGTCTTTGTTGAAATAGGTTTTTGAAGCGCTCTGAACACCGTAAGCGCCTTCTCCGAAATACACCTGATTTAAGTAAAGCTCCAATATTTCATTTTTGGAATAACGCGATTCAAAATCCAGGGCTAAACAGGCTTCCTTTACCTTGCGGGAAAATGTTTGTTCCGGTGATAAGAATAACATTTTCATGGTCTGCTGGGTAATGGTACTGGCGCCCTCGGTAATCTCACCTGAGGTGTAATAACTGAACAGGGCGCGTAAAATCGCCCTCAAATCAACACCATGATGGCTGTAGAACCTTTCATCCTCTATTGACACAAAAGCCTTTTGGACATGAACAGGTATATCTTCCAGCTGTACCGGCAGGCGGTTTATTTCATCGTAAATTTCAGCGGCTATGTTTCCGTTCGACTCGTATATAAGTGAGGTCTGCTCAAGAGCAAAAAAAGTCTGTGTCCCGGCAAAGCCGGACAATACACGATTAGTATATAAATTTGCGCAAATCAATAACGGAGTGCAAAGCAGTAAAACCAGCAATAGTATAACACTAAAGACAGTGAAAATCTTGTGCCAGTTAATTACCATCACAGCAATCTCCTTACAACAGACTAATTATATATATACAACTATCAGGACCGGTTTACCTGTAATAAATAACCATTTTTATTGGGTATTATTGTTAATGAGTTTTGACTTTGTATGGTCTTACCAGGTGGTAACTTCCATCGTTTGATACAATAAAGCCGTGACGTTCATACCATGCCAGAAGCTGTTTTTCATTTAAAGAGCCTGTAGAATATATATAAGCGTAGAGAGTTATCCTGTTCTGGTCAAGATAATCGGTTAATTTGGCTAACACCTCAGCGCCATAACCTTTCGCCCGGTGTTCCTCATCAGCGAATATTCTGTTGAAAACCCATTTATCACCCACGGTGCTTATTTCAGACAGCGCCAGGCATTTGTCGCCGTCGCAGAGTTTAATCACACAAATCCTGTTGATCCAGTTTCTTTCTTCCACTATTAAAAACTTAACCTCTTTTAACATTACCCGTTCCATAAAAATCACCCGTCAGTTAAATGGATGCCATTAACTGTATACATATTTTTTCACTCCATAACTCAGTGATTATTAAAAGATTACAGGTTTAACCGGGTCAAGTCAATGACACGCGTGTCCGATATATATATTGGTAAAGTCTGAATAAATATAATATAAAAGCAGGGGTAATAAAAATGGATGGAAAACAAAAAAACATATTAAAAACCTCACCGGAAAAACACATTGAAAAAGTTAGCAGCAGAGTAATTATAATAACAGACACACATAGAATCGAAGGCGACGCTCATAGTTTCCCCGCCCTGCGGCTGCTTGATTTGCTGAACTCAACCTCTCAATTTATACCACTTACCAACGCGGTAATTTATAACCTTGAAAGAGACAAGGAGTTTTACCGTGTGGAGTTCATATCACTAAACAAAAATATTATCCGCATGGTAATGGAATTCCAACCATAACCGAAATTAAACTCCCGCCGCGGGACAGCCGCAGCGGGAGTTTAAACTTTTAGTACATATCTTCAGCTATCAGCGAAATATCAATACGGGGCAAGCAGCGTGTGTAGTCACAGCAATGCTTACGCTGCCCATCAAGTAACCCTTTACACCGCTCAGTCCCCTGCTCCCCATTATTATTAAATCATATCTTCCGGCTTTTGCTTTTTTGCAGATTGCCTCGGCTGGGTGCCCTATAATCATTTCTGTATCCACCGGGGCGTCAAATCCGGCTAATTCTTGGGACACCTTCTTTAAGATTTCCTCCCCCTGGGCATTAATCTTATTTATGACCATGCTGCGCACATCGACAGGCATTGCTGGCAGAACGTTAAACAGCGTAACTGAGGCCCCTATTTTTGATGCAAGATTCGCTCCATGGCGGGCCGCCTGCAGAGATTTTTCCGAACCATCTATAGGAATAAGAATTTTTTTATACATTTTCATCTTCCCTTTCCTTATTTCCTATCATTATCTGGCTTTTTGAAGTCAAGGATCTGCCCCATCCTGGGAGGCGATTCAAAACTTTCCGGTGAAATATGTTCGATCTCTGGAAAATATTTTTTAATCTGCTCCATAATAAGCCTGGTTACCATTTGTGTTTCTTTGTCCCCATTTTCACCGGCAAGATTTAAGGCCAGTCCGAAAAGCAGCATTTCATCGTGCGATAGATTGAGCTCATAGTTGTTAGCCGGCAGTTCATTAATTTTAGCCAGGGCCATGAGGCATACGCCTGAGATCATTGAAAAGGACTCCACATTTAATTTATCACCGGTAATATTTTCGTGGTTTTTCTTAAAAGCTGATATAACCGCGTTCATTAGTATTTCAGCTTTTTCCGGTTGTATGGCTAGTTTAAATAAAGGCGAGAAAACGTAGCTCTCTGGTCCAGTTCTTAAAATAAGCTCTCCCCTGTTACCCACAAGACAAACAATACGTCCATTATGAATTTCAATCTCCATCAAAGAACCATTGATAAAAAATCCAGATGCGAAATTATTCCTTAAGAGCTGTGCAAACTCTTCATCTTCAATTTCTTCTTTGAGGTATTTTTGTTTAAAAAATTTACTAAAGTCACCCGGGTCGTATTCCACTTCAATATCTTCCAGATAAATTATACTGGACTCAACCAATTGGTCCTCAAAATATCTCTCCAGCAGCAGATATTCTTCCAAATATTCTTCAAGCATTTCTAATATTTCGTCAATGTCGAACACAATGTGGTTGCTGATCAAAGTATAATCCATTTAAACTCCTTCCTGTCAAACGACTTCTGACTGTCTCTCTTGCCCTTAAATTATCATATGTAAGTGCAGCAGGCAACCTGTTTTATCTTTTACTGTTCATGACAGTAAATATATTTGGAGAGATTGCGTCCTCCCTGGTAAACAGTTTTTTATAAGACAACAGAATTAATAGTAAACATCCTATGGCAACTGCCGCCGCGATCATCAGCATCACCACAATCTGGTAGCGAACTGCCTGCTGTGGATCCGCCCCGCCAAGGATTTGACCGGTCATCATGCCAGGCAGGCTAACCAGTCCGACCACCATAAGTGAATTTATGGTTGGTGTCATGCCGGCCCGGAGAGCCTCTTTCACACAATCCCTGACAGCTTCCCAGGGCGTGGCGCCGAAGCTTAAAAGCGCCTCTATTTCCAATATATTTGACTTCACTTCTGAAAAAAGCCGGTCAAGAGAAAGGGCAATGCCGTTCATTGAATTCCCCAGGATCATGCCAAAGATTGGGATTACTATTCTGGGGGAGTACCAAGGCTGTGGTGAGATAATCAGTACCACTACGATAGTACCTACCAAAAAAGTGCTGACCCAAAGGGAGACAAAACCAAGGAGCAGCGGGTAGCTGCCTGCGTTGGGAGTTCTTTTTGAGGCAGTGCCCGAGGCAATTAAACACATCACGGTTACAACCAGAATAATGAACGCCAGGTTGTTTACAGTAAATATAAAAGTGAGCGCATAGCCGATAAGGGTTAGCTGAACAAATGTTCTTATTGTGCCCCATACCAGGGACTTAAGCAGTTCAAGTTTCAAGGCTGCTGAAATCAGGCCCACGATAAGTACTAAAACAACACTTAAGCCGAGTTGAAAATTGGAAATGGGAATAATCCCGCTGTCCACCTAATTCACCTCTTCCGGGAGAAAAGCGATATCCAAAACTTTTGTTCCGATAAGTTCTGTCAAGTCTTGTTGATGTGATACCATAACTATACTGCGTCCTGGTTTTTGCCTTACCCAGTTTATCAAATAATCACTTACCGCACGACCTGAATTATCATCTAGGGACGCGGTTGGCTCGTCAAGAAGTAAAATGTCAGGCTTAAATAAAACTGAACGCAGCAAGGCGATTCTCGCCGCTTCACCGCCGGAGAGGGTACGCGCCTCCTGTCCCAGTATATCCTGGCTCAATAATAGTGCCTGCAAACCTATTTTCGCTTCTGTCAGGTTGAATTCTTCCTTCTTATTTTTCAACCCGAAAGGTTTGCGCAGGTTTTCCAGCACGCTGCCGTTGAAGATAGCTGGTTTCTGAGAATTATAATTGACCCTTGAACGCCATAACTGGGCTGGCATGGAGAGCCAGTTTCTGCCCTCAAAGTAAACCTGTCCGCTGTCACACTCCTGAAGCCGTGCCAGTATCCTTAACAAGGTTGTTTTCCCCGCGCCGGAAGGCCCTTTTACCAGCAGAACGCCGCCTTCAGCCAGACTGGCAGAAACGTTGATATGACGGCCGGGTGATCCTAATTGATAATGAATATTTTCAAACCTGAAGAAATCAGCCAAGATCCTTCCCTCCCGCCAGGCAATCAGGCACTCATAGTTTTCCCTTTTAGTAAATTAAAAGCGGCAGAGATAGATCACCTGCCGCTCTTAACGGAAATTTGACCTGTTTAAAGATTATTCAGTATCGGATATGTTTTCTTAGCAATATTATGAATCGCCCTTATGAAACGCACGGTGCCGGTCTTGGCCCGCATTACCACAGAATGGGTTTCAGCTCTTTCACCGCCATAAAAGCGGACTCCCCTTAAAAGTTCACCATCTGTAACGCCGGTGGCGGCAAAGATGGCGTCGTCTCCTTTTACCAGGTCTTCCATTTTCAAGATGCGCCGTGGGTCGGTTATACCCATTTTTACGCATCTTTGGTATTCACTTTCGTCTTCCGGCACCAGGCGAGCCTGCATTTCACCGCCCAGGCATTTTAGCGCCGCTGCGGCAATAACCCCTTCGGGCGCACCCCCAATACCGGCACAAAGATCAATCCCTGTATCGTCAAAGGCTGTAGATATAGCCGAACTCACATCACCATCACCAATCAGCCTAACCCTCGCCCCGGTCCTGCGAACAGCCTCGATTAGCTTTTTGTGACGGGGGCGTTCCAAAATCATCACGACACATTCTTTTACTTTCTTATTATTGGCCTTAGCCACGATTTCCAGGGTTTCTTCAATTGGCGAATCCAGATTCACCAGACCGGCCGCCCTGGGTCCTACCGCAAGTTTCTCCATATACATATCAGGAGCGTGCAGAAGGTTGCCCCTATCGGCGATTGCTATAACCGACATGGCGTTAGGAAGACCCTTGGCAAGTATGTTTGTGCCTTCAAGCGGGTCTACAGCCACATCTACCTCTGGTGTCGCGGCGTTTCCCAGCTTTTCGCCTATATAAAGCATAGGCGCCTCATCCATTTCTCCTTCTCCTATCACTACCGTGCCGTTAATGGTAACTGAATCAAACATCATACGCATTGCGTTCGTAGCCGCCTCATCGGCTTCGTTCTTACGGCCGCGCCCCATCCACTGCGCCGACGCCAGCGCCGCTACCTCAGTTACCCTAACCAACTCCATCGCCAGTTCCCTGTCCATGTATCCACACTCCCTGCTAAAATATAAAAATATCAAGAATTAAAGGCTAAGGCAACCACTTTTATTTATAATATACCTTTATTAACTGATTGAACAGTACCATGGCATAGTGCCTCTTATTACCAAAAAGATTCTCATTAATGTCAGTGTAAAACCGTTTATTTTCTTACTGACAGGGGTAATTTATATAAAAGTTATAGGGGGAGTATTTTTGGCGGAAAACTCAAACACACAAAAATCCCAGGGAGGCTTCTGGCTTTCTGTGGCTGCTTTAGCGGGTGTACCGTTTATCATGGTCCTTGGCAACTCCATGCTGATCCCTGTTCTCCCCGATATTAAAAACGCGCTGAACCTCAGTACTGTCCAGGTCAGTATGATCATTTCTTTGTTTTCACTGCCGGCAGGTATAATCATCCCGGCAGCGGGCTTTTTATCTGACCGCTTTGGCCGTAAAACGGTAATAATACCCTCACTGATTATTTACGGGTCTGGAGGTATTATTGCCGCTGTTGCCGCGATCTTCTTTAAACAAAATGCATTTGCCCTGATTCTGACCGGCAGGATTCTGCAGGGGATTGGCGCGGCTGGGACGGCGCCTATAGCTATGGCCCTGTGCGGCGATCTTTTTAAAGGGGAAGATCGCAGCCGTTCCCTTGGAGCTATTGAAGCTTCCAACGGCCTGGGCAAGGTAGTAAGCCCGATCATTGGCTCCGCTATAGGTCTGATCACGTGGTATGCCGCCTTTATCTTTTTCCCCTTTATTGTAATTCCGGTTGTTGTAGGAATGTGGCTATTGGTTAAAGAACCTGCTAAAAAAACCAGCCAAAAATTACCTCAATATTTACAGTCCTTTGCCAAAGTATTCAAAGAACAAAAAGGCCTGCTCCTCTCCTCTTACCTGGCCGGGGCGATTGCGCTGATGATTCTTTTCGGAGTGCTGTTTTATCTTTCGGAATATCTGGAGCAGCAGTACGGACTGGACGGTGTTCAAAAGGGACTGGTTTTAGCTATTCCCGTTTTATTTATGAGCGCCGCTTCCTTTATAACAGGTTTTGTAATAAAGAAAGAAAAAAGGATCATGCAGATCCTGGTAATAACCGGCCTGATTATTATGACTGCCGCACTGGCCTTTTTACCACTGGCAAAAGGCGCTATAATTTATTTTGCGGCAGTTTCCGTGGTTGGCATAGGTACAGGGCTGGTACTGCCCTGTTTAAATACCCTTATTACCAGCGCTGCTACCAGCAAGGAGCGAGGTCTGGTTACTTCCCTGTATGGAAGCGTCAGGTTTTTTGGAGTTGCCCTTGGGCCACCCCTGTATGGCTATCTGATGGCCAGAGGTACCGGTCTTATGTTCTGGGGCTCAGCCGGCCTGTCTTTAGCCGCAGCTGCCGTTTTTTACATCCTGTCCGGTATACAGAGCAGCGTCAAAAAAAAGCCTGGCACTTTTATATTCAGACCTGTGCCCGCCAAAAAACCGCAGAAAAATTAATTTCAATTACTCCAGTGCTCTGATCTTATCTTTTTGTTCCTTCAGCAACTGCTCATATTGGTTGTTTATACCGCTGACAGCCCTCATCCACTCTTCCCTGAAACCAGGCTGTTTTTCCGGATCCACATTGATTTTTTTGCCTGCTCTTTTTTCCATGGCCTTTAAAGACGCGTTCATTTTGGCGGCGTATCTTTCTTTGAATTGGCCGAAGGCCTGTTCCATGGTTTTCTCATAGTACTGAAATAAGTTTTCAAGCTGACTCAACGCTTCCTTAATACCATTTTTGTTCCTTTTTATGAGCAGAAGACCGTCCATAGCCTTTTTGTTTGCTTCAAGGGCAGCTTTGTCGGCAGGCATCAGGATATTACTCATAAACGTTTCCTGGGCGCCTTCAATGATATAATTCCTCATGTTCTCCGGGTGTTTTGCTGCTTCAGATAACAGATCAAAATCATTTTCTTTCAAATATTTTGCCGCCAGGGCTTGACCCTCAGGAACAAGTTCCATCCTTTCAATTTCAGATTGTGGTATCTCTTTCCTTTGTTTAAAACGTTCCATGGCCATCTCATAAGCAGATTTTATTCTGTCCAGGATAAACACCTCCGGGTATTATTATTTTATAATCAGGCGGCGAAGCAAGAATATTGGCGCCGGTATAAGTAAAATCGCCGCGATTAAAAGCCAAACCACGTCTTCTAACAAATAAATGCCTACCATGCCGCTGACCAGGCCGCGCGTGATATTAACCAGGTGATAAAGAGGGCTAATCCAGGCTATCTTTTGAACTATCGCAGGCATATCGGTCAGTGGAAAAAAAACACCTGAAAGGAGAAAGAGAGGTGTCATTATTAATGAAAAGAAATAGTTGAAACTATCTATGTTAGGGACCAGGCCTGTCCAGGTGGCGGAAACTGCCGCAAACATCAAGCCCGACAAAGCCAGAACCAGGGGAACTAAAAGAGCCCAGGGTGACGAAACCAGACCTATTGCCGTGATTACCAGTAAGATCACAAAACCGTACAAGACCGATTTAAACGCTCCAAATAGCATGTCACCCATTACCACATCATCAACTCCGGCTGGAGTGGCCACAATGGCCTGGTAGGCTTTTTGAAACTCCATCCTGATATAGATACCGTAGGTACACTCGTAAGCGGTGGCAAACATGGCTGATGATGCAATAAGTCCTGGCGCCAGGTATTTTACGTAAGAAACTCCTTCCATGGGTTGAGCGTAAGCGCCAAGGCCAAACCCGAAGGCTGCCAGGTAAAAAAGCGGTTCAAAGAAAATAAATGAAAGACTTACTTTCCACGTTCTGCTGTATACCAGCAAATGCCTCTTGAAGACTTGCCAGATCAGGGGTGAGAGGTCGGGCCTGTACACGTTTATTCCACCAGCCCCCTTCCGGTAAGCTTCAAAAACAAATCTTCCAAGTTGGCGTGACGCAGCATTTGATGAGAAAAGCTTTCTGAAATTGGCCGCAGCCTGTCAATAAGAGTTTGACCGTCCTCCGGATAAACAAAAAGCATATCCCCTACTATTTTGTATCCTTTTATTCCAGTTCCGCCAACCTTAAGTATCTCATCAACAATTTCCGCACCCCGCCCTATTTCTATAACCTCATAGCCGATATGTTTTTGTACAAGCTCTCTGGGCCGCCCTTCTTCTAAGATCACTCCGTTATCAATTACCACCAGGCGGTCGCATAGGTGCTCGGCCTCATCCATGTAGTGGGTGGTTAAAAGCAGGGTAACCCCCTGCTCTTTTAGCCGCCTTAATCTTTGCCATACCAGATGCCTGGCCTGCGGGTCAAGACCGGTGGTCGGCTCGTCCAGGATTAATATTTGCGGAGAATTGATCAGCGCCCTGGCAATGGTCAGCCTCCTTTTCATGCCTCCCGAAAGCTTGTCAACCTTTTCGTTTTTATAATCCAGCAGTTCAAAAAAGTTTAACATTTCTTCAGACTTTTCCTGAACGGTGCGGGTGGGAATTTTAAAAAAGCTGCCGTATACAATCAGGTTTTCAAGTACTGTGAGATCTGTGTCGAGATTGTTTTCCTGGGGAACCACACCCAGTCTTTCTTTAATACTTCTTTGCTTTTCCCTGACATCCATGCCCAGGACCAATAGGTCTCCCTGGGTAACCGGGGAAAAACAATAAATCATTTTAGCTATCGAAGATTTTCCGGCGCCGTTTGGCCCCAGAATCCCAAAGCATTCTCTCTGTTTTACAATAAAATTTATTCCTTTTACTGCTGCCTTGCCATTATATTCTTTAACCAGGCCTTTTGCGGCAATTACTGGTTCCAACCAAAAACCCCCGTTAAGACTATTGATTAACATTACCATTATATATTTGTCGGGCATAACTGGTCAAATATCATTAAAAAGCCTTTTTAGTTCAATCTTTTT
>CAZIYV010000039.1:0-24731 GCA_964543575.1 uncultured Pelotomaculum sp. | reverse complement strand
CGCCATCCCCACGGATGTCTCCGACGAGGATCAGGTGAAAAACCTGATCGAAAGTGGTTATAAATGCAAAATCTACCCGGTTAATTCCAGGTAGAAAGAAGTTTTGGGCCTTCCCTGTTTTGCAACCCTTGCTGAAATACCTGAGGAAATAGAAACAGCTATTTTCGCCATCCCCGCCCGCAAAGCGCTGGATGTGGCCCTTGCCTGCGGCCAAAAAGGAGTTAAAAACCTGGTTGTAATCACAGCTGGTTTTAAAGAGATAGGCCGTGAAGGCGCGGAGCTTGAAAAGGAGTTTCTTTCGATCTGCAGGCAGTACAACATGCGCATGCTGGGACCAAACTGCGTCGGGTTCATTGACACCCATACCCCGATTAACGCCACTTTCTTAAAAGGCTTCTCGCCCAAAGGAGAGATAGCTTTTATCTCTCAAAGCGGGGCGATCCTGGCTTCTATCCTGGACTGGAGTCAAACAGCCGGGATCGGTTACAGCAAAATATACAGCCTGGGCAATAAGGCAGACCTCAGTGAAGTGGACTTTATCGCTGAAGCGGCGGACGATCCCAATACAAAAGTGATCCTCTGCTATATAGAAGACGTGGCCCACGGGTCCGAGTTCTTAAAGATACTGCCGGAGGTTACCAAAAAGAAACCGGTAGTCATTTTAAAGTCCGGTACAAGCCAATCCGGCGCGATGGCGGCATCATCTCATACAGGAGCGCTGGCGGGCAGCAACCTGGCTTACGATACAGCTTTCAAAAGGTGCGGTGTGCTGCGGGTGTCGAGTATGGCCGAATTGTTTGATCTGGCCATAGCCTTTGCCGATCAGCCTGTTCCAAAGGGAGACCGGGTAGCGGTAGTGACGAATTCAGGCGGGCCCGGCATCATCGCCACTGATAAAGCTGAATTGAACGGCCTGCAAATGGCCCGCTTTACCAAGGAAACTATCGAAGAACTGCGCTCTTACCTGCCCGCCGAAGCAGGCATCTACAACCCGGTGGACGTGCTGGGAGACGCCAAGGCGGACCGTTTTAGATTTGCCCTGGAAAAAGTTTTTAAAGATGAAAACGTTGACAGCATAGCGGTATTGTTGTGCCCGGTTGCTGTTACCGAACCAGTTGAAACGGCACAGGCTTTAATCGAATTTAGCCGGAATTATCCGGAGAAAACTGTGATTGCCGCTTACATGGGCGGGCAGGCGCTGGCGGAAGGCACAAAGCTGCTCACAGACAATGGCATCCCCTGCTTCTCCATGCCTGAGCCAGCCATAGCAGCCATTGCCGGCATGTCGGCTTACAGGAAGATGAGAGAGCGGGGATACGCCAGGAAAAAAGCAGATGTTTTTAAACCCGATCAAAAAACCGTCAAGGCGGTGTTTTATGACGTAAGCAGGGACAACCGCCTGGCCCTGCTGGGCAACGAAGCGTCGGAGGTCATCGAGGCTTACGGCGTGGCGGTGGCGCCCACGGCTTTATCCCAGAGTCCCGACGAGGCGGCGGAAATAGCTGAAATAATTGGCTACCCGGTCGTTATGAAAATAGCTTCACCAAAAATCCTGCACAAAACTGACGTGGGCGGTGTTATGGCCGGACTACAGACTCCCGAAGAAGTTAAAAACGCCTACGTGAACATCATAGAAACCGTGCACAGATACCTGCCCAACGTTGTACCGTACGGGATTGAGATTCAGAAGATGGTGCCTAAAGGGATAGAACTGATCGTGGGCATGACCAGGGATGTCCAGTTCGGCCCTTTGATCGGCTTTGGCCTGGGAGGCATCTTTGTCAACCTGATCAAGGACGTTTCCTTCAGGCTGGCCAACGGCCTGACCAGCGCTGATATTGCCGAAATGATCTCGGAAACCAAAGCTTACCTGCTTTTAAAAGGCTACCGCGGTGAAAAGCCGGTCGATATAGCCGCCGTCAGCGAGGTTATCCAGCGGGTGGCGATATTGGCCAGAGATTTCCCGGAAATTACCGAAATAGATATCAACCCGGTGTTTGCTTATGAAAAAGGGGTAGCAGCCCTTGATGTTAAAATTACATTGTCGTGAGGTGAGAAAATGAAAAATCTTTATATCACGGGTGTGGCCGGGTGCGGTAAAACAGCCATCGCCCTGGGGATCGCCTTAAAACTGAAAAGGGAAGGGATCAACGTCACTTATTTCAAACCGGTGGGAAGCCGTCCCAGACAGCAGGGCACTGAAGACAGCGACGCCCTGCTGATGCATGAAATACTTGACATGAAAGCAGATGTAAAAGAAATTGCTCCTTTTACCGCAGGCACATCCTACCTGTCCGGGCTGAAGAACCAGGAACTGGCTCATGTAAGTATAAAAGAATCGTACCGGGCGATATCGGGAGAAGCTGATGTGGTTATAATCGACGGGGCTACTTTCCCTCACGTGGGAGCGGCCTTCAGCCTGGACGTGGTCAACCTGGCGCCTTCGCTGGACGCTCACATACTAAACGTTATAAAGCTTGAAAACGACTTGAGTGTCGACCAGGCTATCTATTTTAACAGCAACTGCGCAGCCAGGGGACTCAAGGTAATCGGCCATATCTTTAACAATGTGCCGCGTCAGCTGCTGGCTAAAACAGAAGGGGTGTTTAAGCCGGTCCTTGAAAAAACCGGCTGCGCGACTCTCGGGATCATCCCGATGCGGCCGGAAATTGCCTCGCCTACAGTTTCGGAATACTACGAGGTGCTGGGCGGCGAACTGCTGGCTGGAGAAGAAAAGTTAGGGCGCCTGGTGGAAGAAGTGATTGTTGGCGCCATGACTATGGAAAGTGCTTTAAAGTACATGCGCCGTTCAGCCAACAAAGCGGTGATCATGGGCGGCGACCGGGCGGACATGGCCCTGGCTGCCCTGGAGACG
Source organism: uncultured Pelotomaculum sp. (assembly GCA_964543575.1). Classification (GTDB taxonomy): domain Bacteria; phylum Bacillota; class Desulfotomaculia; order Desulfotomaculales; family Pelotomaculaceae; genus Pelotomaculum_B. The sequence continues at coordinate 21,856 of CAZIYV010000039.1, read as the reverse complement.
AGCACTTCGGCCTTGATTTTAACCGGCGGGCTTTACCCGGATGTAAAGGTTATTGCCCGTGCCGCGGAAAAAGGGGTTCCGCTTATTCTGGTGCACTACGACACCTATACAACCATCGAAAAAATCTCGGAGGTATCCAGGCGCATCCGGCCTGGCGACGCCTCAGGGATAAATATAGCGGTGGAAAACATCGAACAACACTGCGACTGGAAATTGATCTTAAAATCCCTTGAAGGATAGTAAGAAACCTTTATCCAGTGCCCGCCGGTCAAGAACCGGTGGGCCTTTTATTTTTTAAAGGTTATGGCATAAAAACGAACTTCTGACAAAGAATATGAAAAGAAAGGGGTGATACAATGCAGATGAACATCATGTCTCAGCAAAGCCAGTTTCAGCAGCCGCAAATTATTCCGGAACCACCCAGGGTAATATCCACCAAAGATCACCTTTACCTGGAGGATGCGCTGTCCTGGGAGCTTACCTCCATGAAGAAATGTTTCCATTTTGCACGGGAAGCCTCAGACCCGGAAATCCAAATGGCTCTTGACAGGACCGGACACATGCACCTGAACCACTACCTGAGGTTACTCAACCATACCAATCCGGCCAATACGGTCAACAGATGAGAGGTGAAAAAACATGATCCAACAAGGAAAAATTCAAAATCCCCAATCCGGCCTGATGCAGCAGACAAAAGGACCGCAGTTTAGTGATCACGATATTGTCAACGACCAGCTGTCCAGCTTAAAACACCTCACGGAAAACTACAATGTTTTCGCCCGGGAGGCCAGTCACCGGACGCTGCACAATGACGTTATGTCCATGCTGGCGGAAACCCACGCCCAAACAAGGGATTTGTTCAATGTTATGTTTAGAAAAGGCTGGTACCAGCTGGAGCCGGAACAGCCTCAGAAATTGCAGCAAACTCACCAGCAGTATGTCAATAACCAGACTCAATTCCCCTACAACCCAGGGGCGATACAGTAAAAAAGAAAGCAGACGCCTGTTTCCGGGCGTCTGCTTTCATTTTCTTTGGTAATTATTATTTTTTTGGCAAAACTAAAGCAAAGATTATAACAAAAAGCGGGGAGGCTTTCGAGTGGCCGAGCAGGATCCTTCCATTGGTAAAATTGAAAAGATAATCGACTGGTCAAGTTCGATCGGGGTAACTATGCCGGTTTCTGAAGTCGAGATTTACCAGCGGGTGGAGAAAATTGAGCCTTTTCTTATGGATAACGGCGAGCTGAGGATACAGGCGTTACTAAAACTTTTTGCCGTGGTATCGTCAGATTTGGATCAAAAACACATCTTTAAACCATCTAAATTATTTACCAATGAGGTGGAGCTAACTTCTTTTATCAATTTCAGCTCAAAGATCAGCCGGGAAGATATATTATCCATAGACCACCAGGCCGTTGTGAAAAATTATGCCATCCGACCGGGCCACATAATCATCAGCGGCACCCTGAAATTAAATATTAATTATGTTCTTCACCTGGTCCTGGACGGTACAGTTACTGATTTCGCCAACAACTCTCCCATAAACGGCGCTAATATCAATGTAAAGGACATAGAAAGCAGTGAAATAAAAGCTGCTACAAACACCGGCAGCAACGGCAGGTATTTTTTCAACAACCTGCCACCGGGCGTCTACCTGATCGAGGCACAAACCGATTCACATATGCCCGAGCAGAAGGTTAGCGTGATCAAAACAAGGGACACCGTAAATTTCGTGTTGCACCAGTAAGCCATGGAGTGCCGGGAATGTTGTGATAGTCACCCTTTAAATGAATTATGGATTAGCAAGGACCGTATATAAACGGTCTTTTTATTTTTTAACTTAATATGGAAACAATCAACACCTGAAAGAATATATTGGAAGAAAAACTTTGTATAGGAGTGTTGAAAATGGCAGATCTATGTCAACCATGTACCTGTAGTCCGCATGAAAACATCTGCTGCTGCCCGCCTTCAAGCGGTATCAGCGTCGTGCAGCCGGCCTGTCAAACGCTGCCCAACGGCAGTGTGGTCGTCAATACGTGCTTTAATGCGGATAGTGGAATTTCTACCTGGACCTATAAATTTTTTACGGACTGCGCCTAGGGCACCAAAGGAATCAGCGGTATAGCCATACCCATATGTGAAAACATCAAGGCGGAACATATGGTTGTAGAGGAGCAGATTGACGGCTGCGGCAGCTTTACTTCTGTTCCCTTCGAACTGAAGAAAACCGATCCGAACTTCGGCGTTCCGCCGGCCGGGTTTCAATATTTAAAAATCGAAACCAGCGATAGGTATGATGTGGGGGTCGGTGTCATTTACCGCGTCCAGATTGACGGCAATTTTCCGGAAGCGGCTCAGCCAATCAAGGTGAAAGCTGGAACACAGATTATCACTTTCAACTGTGATCCCGGCAAGTGCTTTATTGTGCCGTCATGCCCGCCCTCCGGGAAACTGGTCATAGTAAAGAAATGTGAAGAAGTAATCAAGGATAACCGGTTAACCCTCAAGTACACATATGACATCACCAACCAGGGCAATGCTCCTATCAGTCTTGTCGAAGGCACTGCGCGCATAATATTTGACGCTAACAACTTTACCCTCGGCACTATAATTGTTGACCCTGCCTCCCTTAACGTGGATACCTCCACGCCCGGTATTATCGTGGTCACGGGGACCGTGGGGCCGATTCTTCCGGGGGAAGTAGTTAAGGTTGCTATAACGGTGCCCATTCAATCGATTTCCGCGCCCAACACTTATTTAGTCACCGCCAACACCACTGCTGTCGCCGCAGACACCACGGCCACAGTGTCATGTGTATTGAATATTGACGCGGTACAGCTGTTGGCCGACAAGTGCTGCTCAATCACCGAGGGGAATAAGGGCGCTTTCAGAATAACTGTCGCAAGCGTCGGAAATTCACCGCAGACCAGCGTGGGCATAGTTGATAAGCTTATTATACCTCAGGACGTAACCGTACAGTTCCAGGGTTTTGACGGATGCACGGCTACGTTAGGTGACGGTTCTCCGGTGCCGCTGAACAGCAACATCACAAACGCGACAATTAATGTGAAGTGCTCTCCATTAACAGTGCCCAAGGGCGGCAGCGTGCAGAAGAATATCAAATTTACGGTTGTCTCCACAACGTCGTTCCAGTCGCCATCAGCAATCACCAACACACTGCAGGAAGTCAGCTTCCTTAACGGAGCCACCCAAATTTTCCTTGGAGTTACACCTGTCCCAGTTTCAGCGTCAGTCAACGTGCTGGGCACGGTACAATGCCAAAAACCCTGTTCAGCATAAAAAAACGAGTGAGACAAGGGGACGGTTCTCTTGTCTCACAGCTCACTCAAAAATCTTACCGACAAACTTGATTTCACTGCCGCAGCTGCTGCAATTCCTGCCGGACAATCCTACCCCGCGGGCTGAATAACCAATCCTGCTGATCACTTCATTCCCGCAGTTGGGACAAAAAGTGTCACTGGCTCCCGGCAGCTGGGCATTGCCGATATAAACGTAAGAAAGTTTCTTCTTGGCTATTTCCCTAGCCTCAATAAGTTTTTCCAATGGTGTGGCGGGCAAGTCTGTTTTGTAATTGGGGAAGTAGCGGGAAAAATGCAGCGGTATATCCCGGTCCAGGGAAGCAATCCAATCCGTGAGCCGCTCGATCTCATCCGGCGAGTCATTCAAACCGGTCACCAGGAGTGTAGTCAGTTCAACATGACAGGCCCGGTATGCTGTTTCAACCGTCCGCAGCACCGGCGCAAGACTTCCTTTGCAGTACTTTCTGTAATAATCTTCTGTGAAACCTTTTACGTCAATATTCATGGCGTCAATAAAAGGCAGGATTTCGCGCAGGGGAGCCTCATTGACAGAGCCGTTGGTGACCAGGACATTTTTCATTCCCGCTTCTTTTACCAGGCGGGCGGTGTCCAATACAAACTCGTACCACATAAAGGGTTCATTGTAGGTGTAGGCAACACCTATATTGGGATAACCCATGTCAATATAATCGCGGGCATTCTCAACCAGGCGCTCGGGGGTAACATCAGTCAAGGCGGGATCACCATGGGCAATCTGCCAGTTCTGGCAAAACTCGCACCCAAAATTGCAGCCCACAGTACCTATGGAAAAGATATAAGCGCCGGGGTAAAAATGATATAAAGGTTTTTTTTCAATTGGATCCAGGCCGAAAGATGATGCCTGGCCGTAGTTCGCGGCAAAAAGAGTGCCACCCCGGTTTTGCCTGAAACGGCAGATACCCGCTTTCCCCTCCCTTATCTCGCATAAATGCGGGCAAAGAGCGCAGGCAACCGCGTTTTTCTCCTTCTTTTCATAATACAGAGCTTCACGCACAGCAATCCCCCCTTACTTATATCTTACCACTTCAAACCGCTCCAGCTTTACCGGCTCATCCGGTCTGATCCCGGCTTTCTGACGTGCTATATCAACCTGTTCCCTGGCCGAATCGATTCCTTCCAGGTTGGGCAACAGCAGCCCGCTCCTCCTGCCCGAGCGAACTATCACCCCGTATTTTTTCGGATCAAGCTCATCTATACCTTCTATTGGCCCGGCTGGCTGAAGCACATCCACGGAATACTCCAGATCGCTCAATTCCTCTGCGTTAACCGGCTGGAAACGCGGATCGTGAATGCCGGCGCTAATTGCATTGGCTGTCACTTCTTCAACTATACTGGCTTTGGTCGGCTCAATCGTCCCTATGCAGCCGCGCAGGCTGCCGTTTTTCTTAATTGATACAAACACACCGGCCTGCCCCCTGAATTCCCCGGGGATATCAGTTGCATCCGGCGGTGGTGACCCGCTGACGTAACTTTCCAGGGTGGCGCGGGCAAGTTTAACCAGGTAGCTTTCGCGGGCCTGGCGCTGCGCTGTTCTTTCCCTTTTTTCGGCTTGTAATTTATTTAAGAGAGAGCGTTGCGGGTTTTGCCCAAGCGGCTGAAAAGAAGCCACCAGGTAGCCCACCCCGAAAGGGCCCTCATAGGAAAGAACCTCAGCTTTTACATCACGGCCATCCAGGGCTCCCAACATCATGATAATCGACCTGTAACCACACTCGCCGGCCTGCTCGACCAGATCATGGTCCATCTTGATTAACCCTTTCACATCAGGAACGGCCAGCAGCCCGGCCAACTTCCCGTCAAATTCCTGGCCTCTTGGCAGGTAACCACCGGGTGCGTCATGGGTCAACCCGTGGGAGAGATCAGCGCTGGCCAGAAGAGCAACCTTACGGCCAAGCGCTTCGGCCGCTTTGCGGACAGCGAGGCCAAACAGGTATAGCTTTTCAGGAGGCGCCACCGTCATTGAAACGTGTACCAGGGGCAGGTCCACCCCTGCTTGGCGCAGGAAATATAAAGGAACAACCACACCATGGTCCAGGCGAAGGCTTATCCCATACAAATCTTCTTCTTCCGCGGTAAGTCCCGCCGCCGTCAGCCCCAAATCAACGGACTGCGCTATGATCCCTCTTGCCAGATCCAGGTCATTCTCCAGCAGGTACCTGACGTTACCGGCCCTGAAGTTTCCAAGATCGCCTTTTAGCTGCGGGGAAAGGTTAATTCCCACTATATCCCGGAAAACTGCCGCGTGGGGCGAAATAATAACAATTGTCCCGGCACCGCTCTTTTTGATCAGCCTGCCTACTTCCAGCATAGACTCCTGAGTGGCTGAAATCTTTGAGGCCTCATTACCACCGACTTCCGGCACCGCTATCGGGGGGTGCGGGCAAATACCACAAAATACTACTGTCATATTGTCTATCACTCCCAAAACAATATTTTTATTAGTACAAGTATTTCCATGGTTTTTAAGATTAAGTAAACAACCCGTAATAAATGAAGCCGCCGCCCAGTACCAAAAGGAAAATCCCGCATGCCACCAGGATACCGCGGTAAATCCTATTGCTTAAGAACTTAATGCCGCCTGCCACAGCCGCCGAGATGAGACTGTACCAGACCAGGTCTGCTAAAATGTGACCGCTGAAAAAAAGGGAGATACCTAAAAAACCTTTTTGAATGGACAAAGTAATATAGCCTAAACCGATGGTCGCCCACCACAGCATCCAATAAGGGTTGGATACACTGAACAGAATGCCTGCCAGAACCGGGTGCAGACGGTTATGCCCGCTTGTTTTGTTAAGATGATTGGAAGTACCGGTTTTCAGTGAGACAGGAGAACCGTCCCCTTGTCTCACCTGGCTGACCTCCTTTAGCGAAATTTTCCCGGCATAAGCGTCTCTGGCCATATTAAAGCCCATATAGATCAAAAAAGCGCCGCCCAGTACCGCTATGGTGTGGGACACACCGGCCTTTGTCAAAAAGGCTGAGAGGCCTGCCACCAGGGCCAGGATCAGGATCAACTCAAGAACCGCGTGTCCCAGAATAAGCAGCGGGCCGGCAATAAAACCACGGCGGGCGCTTTCACCTATGGTTACTGTCAGAAGCGGGCCTGGCATCATCGCTCCTGAAAATGCAATAACAAATGAAGATGTGAATATTGCCAAAAATTCCATTTTACCACCTCGGATATTGTCCAGGTTTCTTTTTTTTAATTAAAATTCCTGCTTTAAGAAAAAAACCTTTTTAGTACTCTTTACAAATACCAGGTTTCGTACGATATTTTATTATATGAACATTTACGGAATAACAGCCATCCTTCAGGAATTGGCTTACCAGAGCAACAGCTTAACGTCTCCCGCCGCCAGGACGTCCGCTACGTCGCCTGTCCGCGACGTAACTACCGCAGCCCAAAAGGCAGTTGAGGCTGAAGGGGTACACCTTGCGGCCGGACAACACGTGCAGGTTGAAGCGCAGCAAACAACACCACAGCCTCTTCCTGTTCCAGTCTTTATTCCCCTCCCCCTGCGATCCGAGCTTTTTCCGGAGGTCCGCTTTTTTGCCCGGCCGGAGGAGGAAAAGTCAGGGGCAAAAGCTGCGGAACATAATGAAACCATGGATATTTTTATCTGCCTGATCACAGAGACAATGGGCCGGGTATGGGTAGGCTTGTTCTGCCGGCAGGATTGCTTGTCGGTCAAGTGCTTTACTGATCAGGAAATGACAAACAAAGTTTTAAGACAAAACTTTGTACCCTTAAGAGAAAGTCTACAAGAGGTTGGGTTTAAAGAAATTTCTCTAACCAGTCAGGCCAGACTGGAACTTGGTGCCGTAGTGGAAGGGTTGCTTCCTAAATTTGAGAGCCACCTTCTCGACCATAAGGTATGAGGTGAGGTAATGGAAGAAGACCTGAGAAAGGAATTTGCCACCGCATTGCGCTATGAGCCGGGAAAAGACACTGCTCCCGTTGTGGTTGCGACAGGCCGGGGACTGAAGGCAAAGCAGATCAGGGAAATAGCCGAAAAAGCGGGAGTTCCGGTTTATCAGGATAAGGCCCTGGCCAAAACCTTGTATGACCTGGGCCTTGGCGTAGAAATACCTCCCAACCTGTATGAAGCTATCGCCAAAATCCTGGTTTTTATGGCGAAGCTGGATAAGAAAGCGCAATAATAGAATACAGAATACAGGAGTCAGAAGTCAGAAGGGGAAAAGGGAAAGCGGACAAAGTCCGCTTTTTTTAATATAGTACAAGTGCAGGGTTCCTTAGAAGAATGCCGATATTATTCGTATTGGGTTGCCTTTATAAATGTAGGTGCGAATTTATTCGTCAGAGGAATGGGGACACACCTCTATACCGGGTATTCCTTTTAAGATGAGGAATGTCCCCAGGTGCCTCAAACAAGTTCGGCGCTAACGCGCCGTGTTCGATTGAAATCGAACCTACACCGCTGAATTCTGAATTCTGTCTTCTATCCCAACCTACATCTTGAGTGATGAAATGGCTTCCTGCATCTCGCTTACTACTTCATCCAGGGTCTCGGCGGCGGCGGTGAACCTGTCAACCAGCGCTGTCTGATCAACAGTTGCTTTGTTTACGCTGTTAATACCGTCCGTAACCTGCTGCGAGTAAGTAGTTATTTCCTTTACCAGGATGATCAGGTCTTTAAGATCCGCAACCAGAGCCTTGACAAAATGGGAAGCCTCGCTGGCGGCGCTGTATCCTTCCGAGACTACCTGCTGGTCCTTTTCTAGACTTATCGAGGCCTGCCGGGCATGCTGCAGCGCTTTTTCAAACAGGCTGTATATCCCTTTGGTAGCGTTAGCGGCATCCTGGGAGCGTTTTTGGATTTCCGCGGCCAGGGCTGAAAAATTGCTTTTCTCTTTTTTATCTGGCCCGGGCTCTTCAGAACTGGCTTTTAGCGCCAGTGTTTTGCTCTCCTTAGATGTTGACATTTCATTAACAGCTTTCTGGGCCAGGAGGTTGGCCTGGTCCGCTATCAGAGCTATGAATTGAATGATGTCACCGATCTTTTCCAGGTGGGATTCAAGTTCTTTGACAGATTCGCCGGTGCGCAGCATTGCGACACTGCTTGATTTCATCTGCTTCAAGAAATTTACTGAAGTTTCTTCAGCCCTGGTAAGGCTTACCACGGTTTTTTCGGAAACTTCGATAACAGCTTCAGAACCTTTTTCCATCTTATTCACTGTTTCTGAAAGCTGGTTCATTTTTAACGCGGTGGTGCTTGAAGTATCCGCGGCCTTGCGGATGCTTTCCTGTAATTCGTTCGTATAATCAGCGACAGTATCGGCTGAGCGGTTGGTCTTTTCAACCAAACTCCTGAGTTTGTCAACCATGTTGCCAAAAGAGCGAATCAGGTTGCCAAGCTCATCTTTTGAGGTGGTTTCCAGGTTAACACCTGTGAAATCACCGCCGGCGATACGATCAGCCTCGATTTCCAGCCTTTTTACAGTACCGGTAATCCGGTTGGAAATATAGATAATGACAAAGAGCAGCGCGATGGTCAGGGCGGTCACTCCGCCAATAATCTGGTTCCTGGCTACGGCTATCTGCCTGTTTGTTTCATCTATGGAGAAACCAACCCTGAAAGCCCCCCAGTGGCGTCCGTTAACATAAATAGGTGACGATATGTCCCACATGATTTCTCCGGTATCGCCTCTCTGGTAAACCTGGAGCAGGTAGGGCTCCATATTCTGTGACGCGGCCAGGCCAACAGTATCATTGAAAATCCGCTTGGACCGCGCAGGGTTGTCCCCTATCCCGCCGGGCAGGAAAACCCCACTCTTGGGATACACGTTATTGTGAGTGGGAACATAGCCGTTTATATCCTGAGAAACCGCGTAGATAACCACCTTGTCATTGAGAAAAGTGTCCTGCACACTGCTCAGATTGGAGTCTGTGAAAGAATCGAACGCAGTGTGGTATTTAGGAGGTTCGACATTGGGGATACGCTGGTAGTTCGCATCAAATACCTGATCATTCGTCAGAGCGCCGTTTTTGATAGCGTCGCTCAGAATTTTCCCCGAGGTGGCGGCGCCCGTCTGGGCGAGAATAATACCTCTGCCCAGCAGTGCATTGCGCAATGTATCGGACTGCCTGTATAAGTCATAAGCTAAAAAGACGATAAGTAAAGGCAGCATTACACTTATGATAATAATGCCGTTTTTAAGTTTCAAAGATCTTATCTTAAGAAGTTCCATCACAGTCACCCCTTCAGCCTGGTCTTATTGGAACACCTGTATTATCGGTCTTTGCAGCTGACTTTATCTCCATCAGCATTTTCCTTGGTGCCCTGAAAAGCGAATTTATTCGTCTGAGAAAATATTCGATTTAATTCTAACTTGCAATTTTCATCCTGTGCCGCGTTGGCGGTTTGTATCTAATAATATAATAGCAGAAAAAAGCGTTTTTTATATAAAAAATCGTTTTTTTTAAAAAATATTGTACGAAATTCGCACCTAATTGGGATAATGAGAAGTGAGACGTGAGAATTAAAGATAAACCTCAAGGGTCAAAAATACCCAAGAGGAATGCTTAAATCCCACGTCTCACGTCTCACGTCTCATGTCTCACTTCCCATTTATATACCCAGATACGCCTCTTTTATGTGCTCGTTATTTAAGAGCTCTTTACCGGTGCCATGTAAAAACACTTTGCCGTTTTCAAGCACGTAGGCCCGGTGACACATGTTTAAGGTCTGCACCACATTCTGCTCAACCTGCAGCACAGTAACACCCTCTTTATTAATGTCCCTGATATTTTCAAAAATCTGCTTAACCAGTACCGGCGCCAGACCCAGAGAAGGTTCGTCCAGAATGAGCAGTTTGGGCAGCGCCATCAGTCCCCTGCCCAGGGCCAGCATTTGCTGCTGACCGCCGCTCAGGGTGCCGGCTTCTTTATTCTTCTTTTCCTCAAGGATGGGGAATTGTTCATACACCTTTTTCATTGTTTCTTTGCGTTTTGCCTTGGCCTCGGGAAACAGCGACCCCATTTCCAAATTCTCCTGCACAGTCATTTCAGGGAAAAGCCGCCTGCCTTCAGGCACGTGAATAATACCCAGCTCGGCAATTTTATGCCCGGGCACCTGGGTTATATCTTTCCCCATAAACTCGATGCTGCCCTTGCCAACCTTGAGCAGGCCGGAAATAGCGTTTAGAGTGGTGGTTTTGCCGGCCCCGTTGGCGCCGAGGATGGCTACAAATTCCCCCTCTTTAACCTCAAACGAAACATCCCACAGCACCTGAACGTCTTTATAGGATACGTTAATATCTTTTACCTTAAGCATAAGCATCTCCTAAATATGCTTTAATTACCTCAGGAGTGTTTGCTACTTCCTGCGGTTTTCCCATTGCTATTTCTTTGCCGAAGTTGATCGCCAGGATACGGTCGGAAATGCCCATCATCACTTTCATAATGTGTTCAATAATGATAATGGTAACACCGGTGTCGCGAATACGCCGGATCAGGTCTATGGCAGCTTCAGACTCCCTGGGGTTGAGCCCCGCGCAGGTCTCGTCCAGCAGCAGCAATTCCGGTTCCGTGGCCAGCGCCCTGGCAATTTCCAGCCTTTTGCGCAGTGGAATGGGCAAGCCTTTGGCCTCGTTGTCGGTATACTTGCCCAGGTTGCAAAATTCAATAATCTCTTCCGCTTTATGTCTGGCCTTGACGATACTGCCCGTGCGCAGAAAAGCTCCGGCTATAATATTTTCAATAACGGTCATGCGCCTTAACGGTTTAACCACCTGAAAAGTCCTGCCAATTCCTATTTTGCAGATGTTATGCGCGGGCAGCATATCGATCCTTTTATCTTTAAAATATATTTCACCTGAAGTAAGCGGAAAAAAGCGGCTAATCATGTTGAAAACGGTTGTCTTCCCAGACCCGTTCGGTCCGATAACACCGAATATTTCCCCCTGCTCTACTTTAAAACTCAAACTTGAGACAGCTGTAAGACCACCAAATTTTTTGGTTATATCCCTTGCTTCAAAGAAACTCATCTAAACACCCCCGGACACGCTTGCTTTTTTGCGCTGCGTCACACGTTTCAATAAATCCAGTTCACCTGCAATACCATTAGGCAGGAACATGATGATAACACATACCAGTATGCCAAAGATAAGCACATTGGCCGAACCCAGCGTGGTGCGGAACAGCTCTCCCAGGAAAATGTAGATAGCCGCTCCGATAGTCGGACCCCAGGTGGTGGCGACACCCCCGAGCATGACTACCAGGATCGCCATAACAGAAATGTTAGTCAGGTTGAATACAATGTTCGGGTCGATAAAAGCAACATAATTCATATAAAAGGCTCCTGCCAGGCCTGTAAAGAAGGCGCTCGGCAGCAGCGCCAGGTTTTTATATAATGTTGTGGGTATGCCCAGGGAAGTGGCGGCGTCCTGGTCTTCCCTGATGGCAACCAGGTAGTAGCCGATCTTTGAGTGCACGATAAGGAATGTTACCAGCAGGGTAATGGCCAACATACCCAGCCCGGTGTAATAATAAAACATTTTACTGGTGATGGCGGGCATAATCAAAATACCCTTGGCGCCATTGGTAAAGTTCGTGATGTTTAAAAATACCAGCCTGAAGATTTCACCCAGAGCCAGCATGGCCAGGGCAAAATAAGGACCTCTCAGCCTGAAACAAATCATCCCGATGGGCAGGGCAGCCAGTGCGGCTACCACTGGGCCCAGGATTATGCCCCACCAGGGGGAGAGGCCGTAATGCAGAGTTAAAAGACCCGCCGAGTAGGCGCCCAGTCCAAAGAAAGCGGCGTGACCGAATGAGACTTGTCCTGCGTATCCTCCTAAAAGGTTCCATGATGTGCCGATAATGGCCCAGATAATAACCAAAATCAATATGTGCAGCTGATATGGCGCTTTAATTAACACCGGTATCAAAACTGCCAGAAGAATGAAAGCAATTGTCATTAGAAACTTTTTATTTAACATGTTTTTCTCACCTCTTAACTAAACTCCTGAAACCACCGGGCAGGAACAAGAGCACAAGTATAAATATAACTAATCCTACAACATCTTTATAACCCATGGATATATAAGTGGCGCCCAGTGATTCCGCGAGTCCCAGGATCAAACCGCCAACCGCGGCGCCCATGGTGCTGCCCATACCGCCTAAAATTGTGATGATAAAGGATTTGGCGGTGAACAAGTGTCCAACGTCAGGAAAAAGGTAAAACAGCGGCAGCAGCAGCGACCCGCCGGCGGCGGCCAGGGCGGCTCCTATACCAAATGTGATCATGGTAATTTTTGAGGAGTTAATACCCATATACACAGCGGCATCCCGGTCCTGGGAAGTGGCTCTGATCGACTTGCCTAGATCGGTTTTGGTTAAAAAAAGGTGAAGCATAAAAGTGAACAGCATAGCGATGAAGAAACCGATTAACAAAGGCACACTGATCGACATGGCCCCTAAAAAGACCGTATCGGAGGAATAGGTTGTAGCAACAGAGCGGTAGTCAGACTTGAAGAGCAGCCTGGCCACCTCGGTTAATACCAGCATAATGCCAACCGTGAGCAGCACCTGGTTTTCCGGCAGGATGGAATCGACTTCAACCAGCCGGTTGATCATATATTTTTGAATCAGGCAGCCAAGCAAAAACAGGACCGGCATAGCTATAAACATGCCGATATAAGGATCTATGCCAAAATTTTTGGAACAAACATATGTTACGTACATTCCCACCATCACCAGGGCGCCGTGAGCCAGGTTGATAATTTTCATGACACCCATGATCAAGGTCATACCGATGGCGATTAAGGCGTACATTCCTCCCAATAGCAAGCCGCAAATAATTGTCTGTCCTAACAACATCTTAATGTGTACCCCCTAAGTTCAAGCAAAAAATTCTTTCTTTTTTAGCCGGTGCAGAACGGAAGGAGCCTGCGCTCCTTCCGTTCTACACATTATGTTTTTGTCAGCAGGTTATTACCTCTCGGTCCACTTGGGGACGGGGTAAACATAATTGGCGGATTTTACGTTTTCAGGCCAGACAACATCCAACTTACCTTTTTGCCACTGTACCACATAGGTGTTGGGCTTGTTCTGGTTGGTGAAGCCTTCCCAGTCTTCAAACTTGATTGGGCCCATGATGGTTTTTAGATCAGTTTGTTTCAGCGCCTGCTGGATCCCCGCAGCATTTATTTCTTTGGCTCTGCCCAGGGCGTCGGCAATTACGTACATAGTAGCATAAGCCTGCGCGCCGTGGTAATCAGGCTCCTTGCCATATTTCTGCTTGTACTTGTTGAAGTAATCGCTTGCGCCCGGCCATGCTACGTTGGGCACCCACAGGGTGGTGGAAGCGACATAATCTGAAGCCGCCCCGGCGTTTTCGTAGAATTCAGGCATGGTATAACCAGCGCCGTTGCCGACAAAAAGCTTGGTGTTGAAATCAAGTTCTTTCATCTGCTTGACTATCATGGAAGCGTCCATAACGTAGGAAGTCGCGAAAATCATATCCGGGTTGGTGCTCCTCAGATTGGCCAGCATAGGCTTGAAGTCAATGGCGCCGTGTTCGTAAGCCTGGTCAAAAACAACATTGATTCCTCTTTTTTGACATTCATCCCTGAAACCTTTGGCTGAAGATGAACCAAAGTCTGTGTTTTCAAAAATTATTGCCACGTTTTGCGGCTTAACAACCTTTTCCAACATATCCCAGAAGGCGATGGTGTATTTGCTGGCGGGTGCCGCAGTCCCTCTAAAAACATACTGCCAGCCTTGCTTGGTAATAGCGTCGGAAGAACCTGTCACAATAAGAAACGGCATGTTCATCGACTGGGCCGAACCGGCTATTACGTTGGTGCAGGCACTGCTGTAACCGCCGCTGAGCATATTGACCTTGTTCTGGTTAACCAGCTTTTCAGTTGCGGATTTCGCCACATCCTGTTTACCCTGGTCGTCTTCATACATAAGATTAATCTCTTTACCGCCCACAGTCGTTTTGCCGGCAGCTTTCAATTCTTCATAGGCCATTTCAAAAGAATTCTTTTCCATCTCCCCAAACATAGCCTCACTGCCGGTTAAAGGTAATATAACCCCAACTTTAATCGCGTCCTTACCCGCGCTGCTGCTACTGCTGCTGCCGCCGCAACCGCTGGCAAGCAACCCGACCAACGCTACAACCAGCAATACAGCTAAGATTTGCCACCTGTACTTTTTCACTTAAATCCCCCTTATACACTAAGTAGTTGACTAACACCCATGCGTAGCTATGTAACCCGCTAAATGTCTTTTCGTCTTAACTTTCACCTGTGAAGACCAGTTACACTTGTCCAGTTAAAAAGAGAGATTTTACCCATAAGTTTTAGAAATCTGATGCTGCTTGAACCACCTCCTGCTTTGATTTTTACAATTGGTGTGGTAGACACAACCTATTAATCAACTTTTTTAACAGCCTATCGGTATGATTCTGTTCTTTTCAGGCAACGTTCGGCAGTATTATTATAACACATTAAGGATGAGGTCCGGATATAAAATTGTATGTTTTTTCGCAATTTTCTATGTATTTTGAATACACGGATACACGGATACACGGATACAGGGATACTGTAATACGTGAATACCTGGATACAATAATACACGGATATTGTATATTGAATTGTTTGTGGTTAGCTGATAAATAGCTCAAAAATAGAAAGCCGAGATTAACATCATCTCGGCTTTCTATTAAAACTGCACTTGTATATGATTCCAGCATTGTAATCTTTCAGGAACCCTTTTGGGGTTTTGGTGTCGCGGGTGTAGTCGATGATACCTTGTTCTTATTGTTTTTCTTCATATCTTCAAGATAAAAAGGCAAAACAGAAACCGCGACATGTCGTTTGTTAAAAAGAGCTCTGGCGATAAACACACTGGTGTTGTTATGCAAAGCCATTTCCCACCTGCTGGATACAATAAACTGGGGCAGCAGTACTGTAATCATATCCCCTGGTTCCGAGGAGTGCTCTTCGGAATCGATATATTCAATAAGAGGATTCACTATCTCACGGTAAGGCGATTGTTTAACAATTAAGGGGATATCGGTATTAAGCATGGCCCACTTTCTTTTTAGTTTGTCGGCCTCCCCCTCATATGGCTCAACGTGGAATGCCTCCACATTTGGAGTTAGACTTTTGGCGTACCTCATGGCGTTTATCACCATGCCGTTGATGCTGGTAATCGGTACGATGAAATGATGGTTATAGCTTGCAGAGATACTAATCTTGTCTAATAGCTCATTGGGGATGTCGAGTTGTTTTGCCACTGAATTATAGTGTTCTTTGACCCTTAACATCAGCATTACCATCAGCGGTACTACCAAAAGGACGATCCAGGCACCCGCAGTAAATTTCTCGACTCCGATAATAATTGTTGTTACCAAAGTAATTAGCGCCCCCACACCGTTGATCAGGGCTTTGCGGCGCCATCCTTCAGGTTTTTGCCGGAACCATCGCACCAACATGCCAAATTGGGCCAGTGTAAAGGATGTGAACACACCAACCGCATATAAAGGGATCAGCAGGTGTGTATCACCTCTAAATATTAGAACCAGTAAAATGGCCATGGTGCCCAGCACCACAATACCATTGGAAAAGTTCAGCCTGTGACCGCGCAGGGCCAACTGTCTGGGGGCATAACCATCCTGGCCGATTATTGAAAGCAGTATTGGGAAACCGGCGAAAGCTGTGTTGGCGGCCATGGCCAAAATGATGGTTGTGGTCGCCTGAATTAAGTAAAAGACCGGCCCTTTACCGAATACGGCAGTAGCAATTTGTGCTATGGCGGTTTGGTGAGGGTTGGGTACCGGGTGAAATAAGGTGGTAAGGTAGATGATTCCACCGAATGTAACAAAAACAGACACGGCCAGTAGTATATAAGCTAACTTGGCATTCCTCCTGGCAGGCTCCTTAAAGTTCGGGACCGCGTCACTTATGGCCTCTACCCCTGTCACTGCGGCGCAGCCTGAAGAAAAGGCTCTCAAAATTATGAATAAGGCTACGGCCTGGGCGCCGAAAGCTGCTTCTGGTACAGGTGTGCCAACGATGTCAACATGGTTACCGTTTAAGCTTTTTAAAATGCCGGCAATGATTAAGGAGACAATAGTAACCATAAAAGCATAAGTAGGTATACTAAACCATCTTGAGGATTCTCTGATTCCCCTTAAATTTCCAATGACCATTAAGGCGATCATGGCAATTGATATAAGCACCCGGTGCGGAAATAATTGTGGTAAAGCTGATGTTATAGCCGCTGTTCCGGCACTTATGCTTACAGCCACTGTTAAAGTATAGTCAACTGAGAGTGAAGCTCCAACTATCAAGCCGTATATGGGTTTTAAATTATCTTTGGCAACAATGTATGCTCCGCCTCCGCCCGGATAGGCATCAACAATCTGCCGGTAAGATATGGTCAAAACCAATAAGAGGAAAATAATGGCCGCAGATATTTTGGGTATCCATAGATATGATAATAAGCCAATAGCTGGTATCAACACCAAAAGCATTTCATCCACAGCGTAAGCTACTGATGATATGGCATCACTTGCCAATATTGGCATTCCCCAAAACACATTAAATTTTTCATGGTGAAGTCGACTCGTCTCCAGCTTGGCTCCTAAAATCCGGTGGGCAAGCCATCCAAACATAACTCAATCTCCTTCTTCCCCTTTATTCTTAAGCCTGTTATGGGAACTCCTCCCCCTAGCCGATCATGATCTTTTCCTCAGGAAAACGCAAGTGTGCTTTTTGCCTGGCCGTGGTTAAGGCAAACGCTAAAGTTAAGGGTCCAAGCCTTCCCAGGAACATGGTGATAATAATTAAAATTCTCCCAAGCGAAGTCAACTTGGGAGTAATACCCATGGAAAGGCCAACCGTTCCAAAAGCGGAAGTTGTTTCAAACATTAGCGTTAGGAAATCGGCTTTTTCTGTAATAGACAACAGCAGGGTTACAACTACAACAAGCGCAGAAGCCATAAACATAATGGCCAGTGATTTGAACACTTGCTCCTGCCCAACCCGGCGCTCGAACACATCAGCCTCTGCTTTGCCCCTGATCATTGACCAGACGGAAACAACCAGGGTACCAAAAGTGGTAGTTTTGATACCGCCACCTGTGGAACCGGGGGAGGCGCCAATATACATTAGAATAATAATAAAAAACTGAGTGGCTGAGTGAAGCGCCCCTATATCAATGGTATTGAAGCCCGCTGTTCTGGATGTAACCGCCTGGAAGTAAGACGCCAGCACCTTGCCCAGCGGACTGAGATTCCGCAAAGTATTGTCATATTCAAGGAGAAAGATAATAATCGTGCCAGCAAGAATTAAAAGACCTGTGACAGAAAGCACCATTTTGGTGTGCAGTGTGAGGCGTTCAGGCTCTTTTAACCGCCTGACCAGATCCACTATTACGCTGAACCCTATGCCGCCAAGGATGATCAGAGTGGTAACGCAAAGTGTTACCGTGGCGTCCCCGGCGTAATCCATCAGGCTTTTGTAGCTGCCGAACAAATCAAAACCGGCGTTGTTGAAAGAGGATATGGAATGGAAGAGGCCAAACCACAGTCCTTTCTGCCAGCCCAGGTCAGTCGACCAGCGAAGCGCCAGGATTATTGCGAAACTAAATTCTACGACAAAAGTAAAAAGCAAAACATACCTGGTAAGCCTGACGATACCGGCCAGGCTGGTCTGGTTTAAGGATTCCTGGATAATAAGGCGTTGTTTTAGTCCAATACGGCGTCCCAGCACCAAATATAAAAATGTCGCCATGGTCATAAAACCCAAACCGCCGACCTGGATTAAGGTCAGTATTACTATATGCCCGTAGGTAGTCCAGTGGGTAGCTGTATCAACCACCACCAGGCCGGTAACACAAACTGCCGATGTGGCTGTAAAAAGCGATGTCAAGAAATTGATCTCCCTGCCCGGCTGAACTGACACCGGCAGTGTCAGCAAGATGGCTCCAATGAAAATAATAGCGGCAAATCCGATAACCAGAGTCTGGGCGGGCGTAGTCCGCAACATGAATTTTTTGTCTTGCAAAATCATTTCGCCTCTAATCTAAAAGACGTAATGCCCGATACGGCCAATGAACATAACTAAAATAATAACCATTTTGCCTGCGGTGGATATACATATCACCGTTTTATTATTTACGATTTAACGAAAAGCAGTATTTTACAACAAAAATAAAAGCCCGGCAAATAAAAAACTAACAGCCGGGTTTTTAGATGCGCCAAATATAATTCTTCATCCTTCTTTCAACGCTTACGAGGTTAGCTGACGGATTCGGGCTGAAAAGATAGCCCTACCTTTTGGGATGTGGGACTTGGGACGTGGGACGTGAGGTTCCGGGTATTTCTTTGGAGTATTTTAACCCCAAATTCATTCCACAGTTCCCACGACTCACGACTCACGACTCACGACCAAAATGATTCACCCCGGTAATTGGGTCCCCCGCTTCTTCTATTGAAGAATTAAGCGATTTTTTCAATGAATATATTATAAATCCACTGTCAAAAAAAGCAAGTAATATTTAGCTGGGTTTGTAGATTAATACACTCTTAATCTATTAAAACAGCTTTATAAGTCTAAATACCAGGCAGGATTTTGGCGTATAAAAGCGAATACAGCCTTTAATCAATCTACTCACCCCGTATTTTAGACCGGGGTTTTTGATTTATAGCGTAAACAGGGTGGTGTAAAAATTTGACGCTTACCGGCAGCCCAATCTCTGTTGAATACCTGTTTCCCGAACCGGGGAAATGGTTTAATCTGCAAAAAGGACTGCAGGCCTTGCCAGGCCCGGGTTATATCCTGATGGCGGCATCTGAGCCATGGATAACAATTAATTCAGGAATTTTCGGCGGCGGTATCAGCCCAAAGAAGTTTTTTTTAAACCGCCAAGTGGACAAAGGGTATACGTCGGACTGCCCCCGGGACGAGATGGCTGTTTTTCTGACATCTGAATTTGAAATGTTCAGGCCTATAGTAAGCACAGACTGGGCGGCTCTTATGACAGCGGCCAGGATTAATGACGCCAGTTGGGTAAGACTGGCACATCAGGATCATCAGGTGACGGTAATTATCACAGCAGGAGTCAACAATGCCTGCTCCGCCGGTATCACCCCTCACTGCGTACCGGCTTCCGAGATAATTCAACCCGGCACGATCAACATTATGGCCTTCCTGTCCCATGCTTTATCTCCCGGCGCGCTGGTCAACGCCGTGCAAACCGCAACCGAAGCCAAGACTCAGATCCTGCGCGAGCTCAATGTCACCTGTCCGGTTACGGCAAATTTTGCCAGCGGGACCAACACTGACGCGCTGGTAATTGCCGCGGCAGATTCAATATTTCACGATGAATATGCCGGACCGGGGACATTAACAGGTTATATGCTCGCCCTTGGCGTGCGCAAGGCATTGTTTCAGGCGCTAAAGAGATATCTGGCGCTGGCGGGACAAGTTGCTCCCTGACAATTCGGTCGTCAGTCGTCGGACGTCGGACGTCAGAAAAAAACCAAACTATTGTATTAGCATCGTTCTATTTATGAAATAAGTTCTATTTATTATGATATGAAAGGGGTACAGCATGTTTAGTAAAAGGAAATTTACTGATACTGCGCTAGTATCTGTTTTGTTAATCCTGTCCCTTACTTTCCTGTTACAGGGATGCGGCAAGACAACAAAAGTTGTGAGTGGTACTGGCTTTCCCATGCAGATTACAGATGACTTGGGCAGGCTGGTAACCATCAAAGAGGCGCCCCAGCGGATTGTTTCCCTGGCGCCGGCAGTAACAGAGACCCTCTTTGCCCTGGGCTTAGGTGATAAATTGGTGGGAGTGACCAATTACTGTGACTATCCGGCCGAGGCCAAGACAAAGCCAAAAGTCGGCGGTTTTTCCACCCCCAGCGCGGAACTGGTGGTGGCGGCTAAGCCAGACCTGGTACTGGCGACAACCATCAATGAAAATTACGTGCCCCAATTGGAGCAAGCGGGACTGACAGTGGTTACCATTGAGTCCCTGAACCTGGAGCAGGTGCTGGAAAATATCCGGCTGATCGGTCAGGTTACGGGTGCGTCTGACGCGGCCAATAATCTTACTGCTGATATGCAAAAGCGTATTGACAGCATTACCACTAAAGTAAGCGGTCTTCCCGATGAACAAAAGCCTGCCGTTTATTTTGAAATATGGCCCGACCCCCTTACCACTGGCGGCTCAAAAAGCTTTGTTAACAGCCTTATAACTATGGCGGGGGGTAAAAATATTGCTGGTGACGTGGAACAGGACTGGGTGAATTTAAGTCCCGAAATGGTATTAGCACGGGATCCCAAGGTTGCCATTTTATGCCATCATGGTTCATCCCTGCAAACTGTGGAGCAGTTTAAATCACGCAAAGGGTGGGAACAGGTGTCCGCTATCAAGAATAACCGCATTGGTCTGGTCAGTGACGAGAACACTGTGGTCCGCACCGGTCCGCGTGTGGTGGAGGGTTTTGAATATATCGCCAGGTTGATCCACCCAGATCTCATAAAATAGATAAACATGCCTATGAAAATCAGATGTAGGTCCGATTTCAATCGAACATGGCGCGTTAGCGCCGAGCTTGTTTGGGGCCATTGTAACATTTATGCATCTCTTGATTACATGTATTTTTTTGGGGGGCCCGTAGTTGAATCATAATGAACATGTTTGGCGGTGGAGAGTCTTAATCTTCTTATTGCTGGCTGTGCTGGGGTTGACTGTGGTTTTATGTACTACTATCGGCCCGGCGGGAATTGGTTTTACAGATGTTTTAACCATGTTGCTGCGCCGCTTGCCCTGGGTCGGCAGTCTGATCCCGCGCGGCGATTGGCCTGAAAATTATGAAACAATAGTTTTCCAAATGAGGCTGGCGCGAGTGCTCCTGGCAGCGCTGGTAGGCGCGGGTTTAGCTGCTTCCGGCGTGGTCCTCCAGGGCCTCCTGGTGAACCCGATGGCCGACCCATATATCCTGGGTATTTCTCAGGGCGCCGCTCTTGGAGCGACGGCAGCCATGCTGTCCGGTGTTGGGATACAGGCGCTGGGGATTTACGCTGTCCCTTTAGTTGCCTTCGGAGGTGGCCTGGGCACCTCCATTACGGTATACAAACTGGCCCGAGTGGGCAACCGGGTTCAAATGTCGACACTGCTTCTGGCCGGGATCGCGGTTGGACTGTTCCTTTCGGCCATAACCTCATACATGATGATCACCAACGGTCAGAATGTCCACCAGATACTGTTCTGGATGATTGGCGGATTTGCGGGGCGCGGCTGGGATCACATAAAAGTATTGCTGCCCTATTTCATTATCGGCTATACTCTGATGCATCTCTATGCACGTAAACTGAATGTAATCCTGCTGGGGGAAGAACCGGCGCAGCACCTTGGGATCGATGTGGAAAGAATGAAAAAAATATTGCTGGTGGCCGCCACGTTAACTACGGCTTCTGCTGTTGCTGTCAGCGGTGTCATT
>CAZIYV010000038.1:0-25179 GCA_964543575.1 uncultured Pelotomaculum sp. | reverse complement strand
CCCAGGGCATTGCCTATTTTCCCCGGGGTGTTGGATGCCCCGATAACCGCCAGGGACCTGGGGTTGGTAAACTACCTGTTGTGCCCAAAAAGTTTCACCTCTTACATTCGGATGTTCTGATTTCTTAATCACTTCAGCAAATAAGTTAAAAGCTGAAACTGCTTAATACTTCGGATTTAAAACTGAAATTCCTGCATCACGGCTATTAAAAAACATTATCAAGTCACATCATTCGGGTGGCCTTCTAATTCAAAAGAATGGATGATTTAGTCTGAATTTTAAATCATCTTAGAGCATCTGCATGATATAATTTATAATCATAAAGGATTTTACTGAAACGGGTAGAAGTTTTTTCAAAAAATCCTTGGAGGAGCTTTATGTTCCCATTTCGCACAGTATCCGTAACTCCAAAGCTGCCGGAAACTATCGGCAGACTGAGGGAGTTGGCCTATGACTTCTGGTTCAGCTGGAATATGGCCGGGATTGAATTCTTCAGATCAATTAACCAGGACCTCTGGCGGGAAGTCCAGCATAACCCTGTCAGGTTTTTAATGCACGTACAGGAAAAGGACTTGATCATGGCTTCCCAGGATGAGGATTATTTAATCCTTTATAAGCGGGTTATTGATTTATATGACCGCTATATAGCGCAGGAAACCTGGTTTTCTCAAAAATACCCGGAACACAGTAAAGATATTATCGCTTATTTTTCCGCCGAGTTCGGCCTGCACGAATCACACCCCATTTATTCAGGTGGTCTGGGCCTACTTGCGGGTGATCACTGCAAATCAGCCAGCGATCTCGGCCTTCCTTTCATAGGCGTCGGGCTATTATACAAACAGGGATACTTCCATCAGAAAATTAACAGTGAAGGGCAGCAGGAGGCGGAATATACCCACCTGAATTTTTACGAACTGCCGATTACACCGGTCAACAATCCCGGCGGCAGTCAACTGGAAGTCACCGTGGAACTGCAGGGGCGTACTGTGTTTATCCAGGTTTGGAAGGTAAAAGTGGGAAGAATTGTTGTTTACTTGCTGGATACGGATACTCCCAAAAACTCCGTTCAGGATCGCAATCTTACCGGGCAGCTTTACGGAGGAGACAGGGCTTACCGGCTGTCACAGGAGATTGTGCTGGGTGTAGGAGGGGTTAGAGCCCTGCGCGCCATGGGCATAAATCCAGGCGCCTGGCATATTAACGAAGGGCACGCCGCCTTTTTGATCATCGAGCGCATCCGTGAGCTGATGCGCTACCTGGTATCTTTTGATACCGCCAGGGAGGTGGTGCGGGCATCCACGGTTTTTACCACTCACACGCCTGTTCCGGCGGGTCACGACCTGTTTACTGAAGAACTTATCGCAAATATCTTTGCCCCCATGGTCGCTGAGATGGGTATAGATTTTAAAGCGCTCAAGGATATGGCCTGGGATGGAGAACAGCATAGCTTCAACATGACCCTGCTGGCCCTGCGCAACTCTTTCCTGGCCAATGGGGTCAGTAAGCTGCACGGCCAAGTGGCCAGAGAAATGTTTCGCCCCTGTTATTGCAGGCTTCATCCTGAAGAGGTCCCCGTAACCTCGGTAACAAACGGGGTTCACGTGGAAACCTGGCTCGCTGTAGAATTGAAAGAGCTTTTTTCCCGTTACCTGGGGAAAAGGTGGTTTGAGCAAATTGCCCAGCCGGAAATGTGGAAGGGTATGGATGATATCCCTGATCAGGAATTGTGGAGAGTGCGCCGGTTGCTTAAGGAAAAGATGATCGCCTTTGCCCGGACCAGTTTAAAACAGCAGCGCAGGCGCAACCAGGAACCGCTGCAGAATATAACTGAGGTAGACGATTACCTTGATCCCGATATCCTGACCATAGGTTTCGCCAGGCGCTTCGCCACCTATAAGAGGGCCAGCCTTCTTTTCAGCAATATGGCCAGGCTGGAACGACTGGTTAATAACCCTAAGCAGCCTGTCAGGCTGGTTTTTGCCGGCAAGGCGCACCCCGCTGACGGTGCGGGGCAGGATCTAATCAAGAAAATATACGAGTTTTCAATCCGCCCGGAATTCCGGGGTAAAGTGCTGCTCCTGGAGAATTATGACATTCACATGGCCCGCCACCTGGTCCAGGGGGTGGATATCTGGCTCAACACACCGCGCCGCCCGATGGAGGCCAGCGGTACCAGCGGCATCAAGGCCGCCATAAATGGCCTGATCAATGTCAGCACCCTGGATGGGTGGTGGCCGGAAGCCTATAATGGCTCCAACGGTTTTGCCATCGGTTTGGAAGACGCTTATCAGGACGATGAGATCCAGGACCGGGATGATTGCTACTCGCTGTACAGCGTCCTGGAAGAAAAGGTAGTACCCATGTACTACCGTAAGGAGGAAGGTTTTTCGCCGGAATGGGTGCGTCTGATGAAAGAGACCATCAAGTCGGTCGCCCCTGTTTTCAACACCGGCCGTATGGTTGCGGAATATACCGAGGGCTTTTACATACCTGCTATTAAGAGAGGGAAAGACTTTACGGACAATAATAATTATCTGGCCAGCCACGCCAGTAACTTTAAAAAGCTGATCCTGGATTACTGGGCCCAGGTCTCCTTTGTCTCGGTTGAATCCAGCGGCAGGCCGAAGATGAATGCGGGAGAAACGCTTGTTCTAAGCGCCGTTCTCAGCCTGGGCCTGATTTACACCAGGAGTGTCGCTGTGGAGATGGTGTACGGGGAGGCGGTGGAAGGCGGATTAAAGAATATTACGGTTGTTCCCATGAACCTGGAGGGGGAAATTGCCGAGAACATCTACCGTTACACCGGTCGTCTGACCCTGCCCCAGGGCGCTTTCGGGTACACCGTGCGGGTAAGACCGGACAGCAGGGACTTCCCCCTCCAGGAACTGCCCCTGGTTACCTGGGCGCCGGTGTTTTAATGGTTTTATCAAAGTTAAAATCCATTTGTCAAGAGCTTCTTGCCTTACTATCAGCTTGTAATGCGGGAAGCGCACTTCTGTCCTATAATAGTTTGGTACTAAATTATAGCAATAAAGGAAGAAGTGGGGGAAAAATGAAAAGAGCATTATTGGCAATAGATGTTCAGAATGAATACTTTACAGGCAAATTGCCGGTGACTTATCCGCCAGGAAGCCTGGATAATATTTTGACAGTTGTTAAATATGCCCGTGAAGAGGACATTCCTGTAGTGTTAATTCAACACACGTGGTAACCCAGGCGATGAGATTCAGCAGGGTGATTACAAGTGATCAGTGGGTAAACTTGTTATTAAAAGAGAGAGAAAATGAAGAATAATGAGATAAACAACTTGTGCAGCGTATATTATGGTAAAATGTAGTTAATTTGATGATCCAGTGGTGAATGAGTTTGTACCGCTTTAAGAAAACAGAAAATGATACAACTGAATATATCCCTTTACTCGCCGAAAAAATCAGCAAAGATAAAGATGTAGTGGCATGCTACCTTTTCGGATCTTATGCGGAAGGCAAACAGACACCGGCCAGTGATGTTGACCTGGCGATTCTGCTCGACTTGGATTTCCCGGCGGAACGTTATTTTGAAAAAAAGCTGGATCTTCTTTCAATAATTACATTATTGCTTAATACAGACGAAGTGGACCTTGTAATTCTAAACCAGGCCCCGCTCCTACTTTCTTACCGGATCTTAAGCAGGGGCAAGTTGCTCTTTGAGAGAGGAGATAGAAAAGGACAGAAGGTAAACTTTCAGGTGCGAACTTTTGACCGTTATTTTGACTTTAAGCCTGTGGAAATGGTTATGCATAATGGATTGGTAAGGCGGATAAAGGAGGGCCGGTTCGGTGGTTGACAGGGAGACTATAGAAAGACGCCTTCTAAGGCTGGAGCAGTTCTTGCGCAAGTTGAAAGAATTATCAAAGGTCAACTTGGATGAATACATAAAGAATGAGGCTGTACAGGACCGTGCAGAAAGGAATTTGCAACTCTCTGCGCAGATATGTATTGATATTGCCAGCCATGTTATCGCCGACCAGGGTTACCGGGCTCCTTATAGTTACGGAGACATATTCACGGTTTTGCAGGAAGAGGGCTTGCTGCCCCAGGAATTAGCCGGCACTATGAGGCAAATAGCCGGTTTTAGAAACATTCTGGTCCATGATTACCTGGAAATAGACCCCAAGATCGTTTACGAAAGCTTAAAGAAGATTGACGATTTCAAGAAGTTTGCTGAGTATGTTATAACCTGGTTGTAAAGCCTTTTTCAAGAATCCGGTACAGGCTTCTTTTAAAGTTATCGTCGTCCTCGGCGGTTCTTTTTTTCGGCCCCCTGGTCCTGCCCCCGCTTCTGCGGACCCTGGCTTTGACTTCCCTTTCTTCAAGCAGAAAGCCGATGGTCTCCTCCTGGAAAATCCGCCCGGTAGGGGACAGGGCCGATGCTCCCTTGCCCAGCACCATCGCCGCCAAACCCCAGTCCTGGGTGACAACGACATCTCCTCTGGCAGTGAGGTTTACCACCTGCATATCAGCCTCCTGGGGGGCGTTGCCCACCACCACGTGCCAGTCGGACTCAATACGGTGGTTGAAGCTGGCCACAGTCACCAGGGACACTGAGAACTCTTTCGCCGCCTGTCGGCAGATGTCCAATGCGTTTTTGGGGGTAGCATCGGCATCGATGATGATTTTCATGTTTTCCCCGTCCTTTTCAAGCCCAATGACAGGCTGCTAAATGACCGCTGCTTCTTTCTGATAAAACCGGTGCAGTCTGATGGCACTTTGCTTCTGCTTTAGGGCAGCGGCTGTTAAAAATACAGCCTGATGACAGATTGCCAGGGTTGCAAGCTTCACCTGGCAGAATAATCCGCTGGCGTGTTATTTCAAGATCGGGATCCGGTACCGGAATGGCGGAAAGCAGCGCCTGCGTGTATGGATGAAGCGGGTTTTTAAAAAGCTCATTCTTACTTGCCAATTCTACCACTTGCCCCAGGTACATCACCGCTACACGATAACATATGTGTCTGACCATGGAAAGATCATGAGAAATAAAAAGGTAAGTTAAGTTTTTTTGTTTTTGCAAATCTTCCAGTAAGTTTACTATCTGAGCCTGAATTGAGGCATCGAGCGCTGTCAGCGGCTCGTCGCAAACAATAAAATCAGGTTCCACGGCAAGCGCCCGGGCGATAGCTATTCTCTGCCGCTGGCCGCCGCTGAATTCGTGAGGAAGCCTGCCAGAGAGGTTAGGATTCAAGCCGACTGTTTGCAGTAAATCAATTACACGCGCTTGCTTATATCCCTTCTTGCTATGACTTTGTACATCTATTGCTTCGCCGATGATTTCTCCCACTGTCATGCGTGGGTTTAATGAAGCGTAGGGATCCTGAAATATCATCTGCATTTGTTTATTAAGGGATTTTTTATGTGGATCCCCGGCTGCGTGTACATCCATGCCGTCATAGATTACCTGCCCTGATGTGGGTTTACACAAACGCAAGATGATTTTACCCAGGGTGGTTTTGCCGCAGCCGCTTTCTCCTACCAAACCCAGTGTTTCACCATGGATAATATCAAAAGTCACATCGTTCACAGCTTTTAGAACCTGTCTGCGGCCTGTTTTAAAGTATTTCTTTAGATTTTTTATTTGAATAAGCTTTTTCAATGCCTGTCCCTCTGCCATATCTTCAAATATTTTTCTTCGTTTTTCAATAATTATTTACAGCGTACCGGTGGGTAAGCCAGCAGCACACCTGATGAAAACCGGCAAGATAAGTTTCCGGCGGCTGCAATTCCTTGCAGATAAGCATGGCCTGCCCGCAGCGCGGCCAAAACGCGCAGCCTTGCGGAGGATTAATCAAATCAGGTGGGCGGCCAGGAATGGGACTGAGCTTTTTCCACTGACCCGGTCGTGGTACTGAAGCCAGTAACCCCCGTGTATATGGATGACCGGGGGAATAAAATATGTCCCTGACCGTTCCGCTTTCAACTATCTTGCCGGCGTACATGACAATTACGCGAGAGGCAATTCCCGCCGCAACACCTAAATCATGAGTAATCAGAAGTACGGATTTTCCCAGATTTTGTTTTAATTCTTGCAGCAGTTCCAAAATTTGAGCCTGAATAGTGACATCCAGGGCGGTGGTGGGTTCATCGGCAATGAGCAGCCTGGGGTTGCCGGCTAAGGCCATGGCAATCATCGCTCTTTGTCGCATACCCCCGCTCAACTGGTGAGGGTATTGCTTATAAATTATTTCAGGGTCTGGCAATCCAGCCATACTGAACATTTCCAGGGCTCTTTGCTTTTTTTCCGAAGCAGGAAGCTTGCTGTGGTTTTTCAGAACCTCCATATTTTGAGTACCTATCTTTAGGGTGGGATTGAGTGTAGTATTGGATTCCTGAAAGATCATAGCGATACTGCAGCCACGAATTTTCCTCATTTCTTTTTCGTTTTTGAGCAATAAATCCTGACCGTCAAAAATTATTTGTCCGCTTACAACATGGCCGGGAGGTGTGGGAATCAACTTCATTATTGAGAGGGCGGTGACACTTTTTCCACAACCGGACTCCCCCACAACGGCAATAACCTCTCCCATTGCCAGGTTGAAACTAACACCTCGTAAGGCCTGAACTTCTCCCAGACAGGTTTTGAAATTGACTTTTAAATCTTTTACTGAAAGCAGTTGTGTCACGTTAGCCCTCCTGGCGCAGGCGGGGGTCCATCGCGTCACGCAGACCGTCACCAACAAAGTTAAAAGCAAACATAGTTAAGCTGATCAGAAAGGCGGGGAAAAACAGCTGCAAGGGATAGTTGCGCAGACCATTTATGCCTTCGCTTGCCAGTACACCCCAACTTGCCTGTGGCGATGAAACTCCCAACCCCAGGAAGCTTAGAAATGCTTCCGTGAAAATGGCTTCCGGCACCAGGAGTGTAGCGGTGACGATGATTGGTCCCATAGCATTGGGAATCAGGTGCCGTAAAAGAATCCGCCATTTACTTATTCCCAGCAAACGCGCGGCGAGAATAAATTCCCGCTCTTTGAGAGAAAGTACCTGTCCACGCACTATTCTCGCCATGTTCAACCAGCAAACCAGTCCCAATGCTAAAAAGATTGCCTTAAGGCCCGGTTCAAAAAGCACAATAAGCAAAATAACATACAGCAGGAAAGGGATGCTTAGAAGTACTTCAACCAGGCGCATCATTATCTCATCCGCACGGCCGCCCAGATACCCGGAAATGCCACCATAAAGCACACCGATTACCAGGCAAATTACGCTGGTAACCAGACCTATGAACAGGGAAATACGGGCGCCGCACCAGACTCTGGTGAAAAGATCTCTTCCCAAAGCATCAGTGCCGAACCAGTAAACGCTGTCCGGCGCCCTGTTGACCATTGACAGGTCCTGATCGTAATAAGTATGGCCGGACATGCAGGGACCAATGGCGGCCATTAATACGAGCAAGCCGATCATGATTAAACCGGTCATGGCCAGTTTGTGTTTTTTAAAGCGCGTCCAGACATCCTGCCAGTAGCTGTGGGCGGGAATGCCTGTGTTTTCAGCCGCCTGTTGTCTGTGCGGAATAGGCTGAAACATTTGCGGCTTTATTTCCATATGGCTATACTTCCTTGGAGTCAAATAGTTTTATGCGCGGGTCAATGGCTACGTAGATTAGATCCACAATAAGATTCATCAACATTAAAAAGGCACTGTAAAAAACAGTAACACCAAGTATAACTGTGTAGTCCCTGTTGGTAATACTTTGTACAAACCACCTGCCCAGCCCCGGGATGGCAAAGATGAATTCCACCACAAAACTTCCCGTGAGGATAGCGGCGATTAATGGGCCCGTGTAGGTTACCACCGGCAGAATGGCATTGGGCAGGGCATGGCGCAGGATGATATAACTTTCAGAAAGCCCTTTAGCCCTGGCTGTTCTTATATAATCCAGCTGCAGTACCTCCAGCATACTGGAACGTACTAAGCGGGCAATAAAGGCTGTGGGCAGCGCGGCCAGCGCCAGGGTGGGGAGTATTGCCTGCTGCCAGGTGCCCCATAGGGCGGAAGGAAGTATGCGCAGTTTATAAGCAAACACATACATCAGCAGGCCCGCAAGGATAAAACTGGGTATGGATAAGCCAAAAGTAACCAAGGTCATTGCCGTATAATCCTGCCAGCGTTTTTGTCGCAGGGCGGCGACAGTCCCCGCCAGGATACCCGCTGACAAAGACAGTAGTATTGCCAGCGAACCCAGCGCCGCGGAAACCGGGAAGCCCTCGCGGATGATGCTGTTAACAGTCCTGTTCTCATATTTGAAAGAAGGGCCGAGGTCGCCTTGCAGCAGATTAATAAAATAGCCGGCGTATTGCTTGTATAAGGGGTCGTTAAGATGGTAGCGCTGTTCCAGGTTGCGCAGAATAACATCCGGCAGCTTTTTTTCAGAGGCAAAAGGCCCACCGGGTATTGAGTGCATAATTGAAAATGTTATGGTTACAATTAACCACAAAGCTAACAACGAGGTCAATAATCTTCTGAGAAAATAACGCATATGCGTAAGTCACCTTCACGATATAATCATTATAATTAATATAATTAAAAAGGTATATGAGCTTTCACCCATATACCTTAGAATCTTTTTGCTTCTACTCCACATACGCGTATTTAAAATCTGCGTAAACGCCGAAAGGTGGAATAATGACTTTTTTGATGTTCTCTTTAATCAAACTTGCGTTGGTATAGAAGTAAATGGGCATAACCGGCATCTCATCCATAAGTATTTTTTCCGCTTTGTGCATAGCTCCCATGCGAACTTGCTGTTCGCTGCCGGAGTTCGCCTCTTCAACCAGCGTGTCGTATTCGGTTTTTCCCCAACCGGTATAGTTATTACTGCCATCAGTGACAAACAAGTCGATAAAGCTCATGGGGTCCAGATAATCAGGAGACCAGCCGGCTCGGGCCAGGTCAAAATCACCATTTTCCTCCCTGTCCATGTATACCTGCCATTCAGTATTTTCTATAGACACTTCAATGCCCAGATTCTTCTTCCACATCTGCTGTATGGCTTCCGCGATCTTCCTGTGGCTTTCACTGGTATTAATCAATATAGCGGCCTTTGGAAATCCTTTGCCCTCCGGATAGCCGGCCTCGGCCAGCAGTTTTTTGGCTTCGGTTAAATTTTCTTCAAACAAATTACCTGAGTTTTGCCTGAAGTCCTTGCTGTCAGTATCCTTTAAACCAAAGGGGACGAAGGCAAATGCGGGTTTTTCACCGGCCATCAGCACATTGTCAACAAGTTGTTTGCGGTCTATGGCCATGGCCAGCGCTTTACGGACTCTAACATCATCAAAGGGTTTCCTGTCTACGTTAAAGCGGTAGAAATATATTGAGGTGTCAGGCAGGATCTGCAATTCTTTGCTGTCCTTCATAGCGGCGATTTCCTGTAAGGGTACTTCATCCTGAAAATCCAACTGACCCGTTTTAAACATGTTAAAGCCGGTATCCACAGAATCAATCAAATAAATTTCCAGTTTGTTCAGCTTAACATTTGCCGCATCCCAGTAATTGGGGTTCTTTTCTAAAACGATTTTTTGATTATGGTCCCAGCTAACTAGTTTAAAAGGTCCATTGCTTATATATTTGGCAGGCTCGGTAAACCAATTGTCATTGCCCTGGACATTTTTTTCATACACAGGGAACAAAGTATAAAAAGCAGTAAGTCCAAGGAACTGAGGCGTAGGCTTCTCCAGAGTCACCTGCAGGGTTTTGTCGTCTACAGCTTTTATAGACACATCTTCTTTTTTGCCTTTGCCGCTGTTATAATCTTCCGCACCCTTCACATAGAAAAGCTGGTAGGCATACTCGGATGCGGTTTCAGGAGCAAGAGTCCTTAACCAGCTGAAAACAAAGTCCTGCGCCTTCAATGGCTCGCCGTTGACCCATTTTGCATCACGCAGTTTAAAAGTATAGGTGAGCCCGTCCGCTGAGATCTGCCAGCTTTCTGCTATAGCGGGCTTTATCTCTTGTTTTTCATCATAGCGGGTTAAACCGTCGAATAATTGCAGCAATACAGTACCTTCCGGCATACCGGTGGCTTTAGCCGGATCAAGAGTTTCCGGTTCAGTACAGACGTTATATCTTATAAATTGATCTTTTGTGCTGTTACCGGTCTGCTTCGAACCGGCACAGCCACTTGCCAAAACAACTATTAATAACGCAGTGAGTAAAATAAATAAATATTTCCTATTAAATAGGTCTAAATAATACCATGTACTTTTCCGATTATAATGATAGTTAAAAATATTAATACCCCCTTTAGCTGTCACATAAAAATTGCTAAAGAAATTATACAATAAATATGGCAAACGTGGTATAAAAAAATAGTTATTTCTACCACCATATAAGGTATGGATCCTTTGCCCAAAACCTATTGACAGTATATTGCTGGGATAACTTGCTATTTTAAAAAATATTATTTTGCATTATTATAGAAGAGATTAATAAATAAAAAGATTTGTTTCAGCAGTTGTTGCTTTCGGTGCTGGTAAAAGTAAAAAAAAAGCGTCTAAAATAAGACGCTAAGAATGCAAACGTTTTTTAATCCCTTAATAGAAAGAAATTTACCATCTGTGACCAGCACCGGAAGCAACAACTAAAGAAACAATTACAAGAAGGGCATAGATCCAACGCATAGGTTATTCCTCCTTTCTATTAATTATTATCTTACAAACTTCGATTTGGTTTGCTATATTATTATAATAAACAATTTTATAAGTGTCTATCGGATATTTTGTCTGTATCGCACGAATTAACGTGGTATAACTCAGATTTTATTATATAATGATTGTACACTCCTTACTATATCATCTTATTGATCTATATATAGCAGTATCCTAAGTCCCAATGTATATATCTATGATTACCCTTGATTTTAATTGATTTATATGGTGAAAAAACATGTCTTTTGCGGCAGTTAAAAAAAAAAATTAAGTATAAATATTTATTAACTCCAAGCAGAATTTATCAACTGCTAATTGGTGCTGTAGGTTTATATTTGATTTTTTCTGTTGCACATCAATGGAGTATTGATTCTTTATGGTTATATTTTGCTTGGTCGTTATTCAGTACTGCCGCTGAGTTAAAGCCAATCACCATGCCCTCTAAAGACCAGTTGACTGTTTCTTTTGCGATACATATTTCAGCCTTAATTCTTTATGGAGCCCCCACGGCGATTCTTATATCAACAATCGCCAATATTATTGTAGACGCTATTGGCAGACGCGGTTTGAAAAAAATGGTGTTCAACGTCAGCCAGTATGCAATAACTATATACCTTTCCTGGCTGGCCTACCATTATTTATCACCTAATGCAGATATTTTACATATAAGAAATAACTTTCTGGCGATGTTTGCCAGTTGTCTTACTTATGTTGTGATAAATTATTTGCTGGTTTCAACGATTATCTCTTTAAGTCTTGAGAAAAGATTATTGAGAATACTTACAAGAGATTTAAAACTGGAATTACTGCATTTTGCTTCTCTTACGCCTGTCAGTATATTGATTGTTATTCTGTATAGTGTTGAGCCGCTAACAATTATAATCGTTTTTTTGCCACTGTATGTGGCGCATTTCAGTTTTGAAAACTATATTAATCTGAGAACCGAGACACAAAGAACAATAGAAGTACTGGCTGACATAATTGATAAAAGAGATTCATATACTTCCGAACATTCCTTTAGAGTCGCCAACTATTGTAAAAAAATTGCTCAAGAACTTAACCTTCCACCCGGTGAGATTGAAACGCTGGATACAGCAGCCAGAGTTCATGATCTGGGTAAGATATCGATACCCGATAATATTCTTTTAAAAAACGGGCGTTTAACTCCAGCAGAAAGAGAAATAATACTGAGTCATTCGCAGGTAGGTTACGATATTCTTAATAACCTGCGTTTTTATAAATCTGGCGCCAAGCTTGTCCGTTGCCACCACGAAATGTACGACGGGAATGGTTACCCCCAGGGATTAGATTGTCACAGCATTCCTTTAGGGGCAAGAATATTAGCTGTGGCGGACGCGTTTGACGCTATGACTTCCGATCGCCCTTACCGTAAGGCAATGCTACTGGAAGAAGCAATTAAGGAATTAGTCAGATGCTCAGGCACACAATTCGATCCAAACGTGGTTAAAGCATTTGTCAGCTATCTTATAGAAAATAAAGACAACTAAAATTCCGGAGGTAGTTCATGGCTTTTGCATTAGCTGTCGTCATAGTTGGTATATTCGCCCTGGTCACCGGTGGAAAGCTCCAAAACATCAAAAATATACAGTTCCGTTATTCCTGGCTTGTTTTTGTTGCAGTTATCATTAAGATTATAACTAATTCCGATCTTAGATTTATCCTGGCAATCCCTGACTGGCTTGCGCCTAAACTTTATATAATCTCCCTGATACTTGTCGCTGTGTTTGTCCTTTTTAATATTTATCTGCGCGGCCTGGTACTAGTTGGCCTTGGACTTGTAAGTAATCTGACTGCAATTTTCTTTAACTCGGGATATATGCCAGTAAAAAGTGAGTATTTTAATATTATTGCTTCTGCTGAAGAACTGGAAAGGATAAATCAAGGCTTAACGGCATTTAATTATTTGCCTACGGGGCCATCGACAAAATTCTATTATTTATCGGATATTTTCCTAATGCCTCACTGGGTTTTTATGACCAAGATATTCAGCATAGGAGATGTGTTAATAACTATCGGCGGAGCAATATTTATATGGACAAGCATTAGGCCCACGAAGACCCAAAAAGCTGTTTAGTATTAGAAAAACCTGCCTGAAAAAGCAGGTTGCCGTACCAATTATTCTAAGGTACACTAAAAAAGTATACTCCTAAAATAACTTCTGGTAACCCGGCCACCATAGCACTCGCTCTCAGGTCCGTTGGTTTTGCGTCCTCACATTTTGATGAGTTTGCCTTTGTCAGAAAGCATATTTATTATTAATATTAATATTTTTATTTGATGCAGGACATAGGATGTAGGTCCTTTTCTTACATGACTTTCGTCCTGTTTATAAAGTTTTAAGAGTTTTTTAAGGGGGTAAAGCTTTTGCCGGCCAACCTGACACCCCAGTATTACGAGGCGGAGGAAGCCTTTAAGAAGGCTGTGACCGTTGAGGAAAAGATCGCGGCGCTGGAGGAAATGCTGGCGGTCATTCCAAAACATAAAGGCACGGAAAAGATGCAGGCGGACCTGAAAAAGCGGCTTTCCAAGTTCCGGCTGGAAGGGCAGAAGAAAGCTAAGACCAGCCGCGCCGATCCTTTCAGTATTGAAAGACAGGGGGCGGGGCAGGTCGCGCTGCTCGGATTTCCCAATTCAGGCAAGTCATCTCTTATGGCCGTCATGTCCAGGGCCAACCCGAAAGTGGCCGATTACCCTTTTACCACCACTGTGCCGCAGACCGGTATGATGCCTTACCAGGATATCTTCATCCAGCTGGTGGACACACCGCCGGTGACGGAGGAAATTGTGCCGGCCGGGTTATCCGGTGTCCTGCGCAACGCCGATATCGTGCTGGTTCTGGTTGACTCCGCTAACGACGACTGCCTTGAACAGCTGGTGTTTTGTCTCAACTACCTGAATGAGAAAAAGATTGTACGTGAAGACACTGCTCCTGGAGTGCGCGGGGTATCACCCGGCAGGGTGCTGGTGCTGGCAGCCAGAGCCGACCTGCCGCACAGCTTTGACAACATGCAAATAATGAAGGAACTGGGGCCCCAGGAAATTGAGCTTTTTCCCGTGTCCAACGTCACGGGTCTGGGTTTGGAGGACCTGCGGGAAAGAATCTTCCAGATGCTCGGGGTTATCCGTGTCTACACTAAAGTACCGGGAAAGGAGCCCGATCTGAAAAGACCATTTATCCTGAAGCGCGGCAGCACCATATCAGACCTGGCCGAGGCCATCCACCGGGACCTGCCGCGGCTGATGAAAAACGCCAGGGTCTGGGGATCGGTCCGCTACGACGGTCAGTCGGTAATGCGGGACTATGTGCTCCAGGACCGTGATATAGTGGAAATTAGCCAGTAAAAAGTAATATTAATCGTAGGGATTTCAGTTCCTTATGTCGAAAGCGCCGCGCGGTTGGGTTTGACGGGATCTGGGTCAACACAGAGCTTCAGAGGGAAATAGCGGTACTAAAATAGATAACAAAGGCGCCCTGGTCAAAAGCCGGGCGCCTTTTCTTAAGACCATTAAATAAGCATTAATTTCATAATTCAATAAATATTGGGCTGCCCGGTAATGAATACCGGGCAGCCGTTCGCTTTTTTAATAAATAAATTTGTGTATGGTTAAATAATTCTGAAATAAGCCGATATAAAAATGACAGTATTACTTTTTATTAAAAAGATCAAAGCACGAATAACGGGGGCTGCTGATGCAGGCAAAGGGAAGAAAACGGGCGATAAAACATGAGAGATTTTTGCCCGCCCTCAGGATCCTAACAACTCTGGTTATAATAGTTGTTTTCTATGACAGGTTCAGGTTTGACGTGTTTATAGCTTTTGCCGTCTACATGTTGTTTGCGGCTTTAAAGCTTTTTTTTGGCGGGCTTTTTAAAAACCCTGTTTTGAACCATAAGTACCTGGATGCAGCTTTTGATATGTTGTTCATATCCTGCCTGACTGTACTTACAGGAGGTAGTTCGAGTGTATTGTGGCCTTTATACCTGGCCCCGGTTATCTCTTTTACTGTAGCCTGGGGCGGGCGATCCGGTTTTGTAGTCGCGGCTGCAGGCACTGTTTTTTATCTTTTGGCAATCTATTATGAGGAGCTTTCTTTAAAAAATGTTCCCCTTGATTTTCTAATAGCAATAGTTCTGGTCACTTCTTTAACAGCTTTACTGTTTTACAGGGATAAAAAGGCGGTTTTGAAGATAGCTGCCACAGACAGCCTTACCAGGACTTATAATCTCGGCTATTTCCAGGAATGCCTGGACCGTGCTGTTGAACGTTATGAAATCAGCAGAGAGCCAGTATCCCTTTTGTTTATAGATGTTGATGATTTTAAAGTTGTAAATGACACGTATGGGCATATGCGGGGAGATGAGGTTCTCAAGGCTATCAGCGAGGCGATCCTGTTGGCGGTAAGAAAACAGGATCTGGTTTTCCGTTACGGCGGTGACGAGTTCGCGGTAATCCTGCAAAACGCTTCAAGAGAGGATGCGCTTCAGGTGGCTGAACGTGTCCTTAGCAATGTGAATCGTTCGGTTGATGGTTTGACCACCTTTATGAAAGCAACCGTGTCAGTGGGTATTGCTGTTTTGGATGAAGAGTTTACCGCAAAGAATAAGTTTTTGGAAGCAGCTGACAAGGCTCTGTATGAAGCTAAGAGGTTGGGTAAAAACAGGGCAGTCATACACTCCGAGACGGCAATGGACAGGTCAAAGCAACGATAGGATAAATTATTTTAGAAAAAATTTCCTTTTAAATAATTTTGTTGTAATAAAATAACTGGCATGGTGCATATTGTCTTTATGGGTGAAAGGTTATCCCTGTTAGATTTTCAGGGGAAGAAAAGTATAAAAGCGGCAAATGGTGGTTAGCATAGACATCAGCAAGGGGTGGCAAGCAAAACCACCCCTTATGTTCTGCTCTTACAAGCTGATAAATTTTTCCCATATATTTAGAGGATGTAATTATAAATAAAAAAGAAGGATTTTTAATTATTTAGCAGAACCTTCTTCTGATGTATTAATTTAAGAAACATTTTTATTGCATGAAGGGGATGGCCATGGAGGCAATATTTTACGCTACTCAGTTTTTTGTAACTATTTTCTATTTTTATTTTTTTGTGGTTTCTTTGTTTGGCTTTTACCGCAAGTATACAGACTACTCTCTGCCTCCCGCTTCACGTTTCGCTATAGTTGTGGCGGCGCATAATGAAGAGACGGTGATCGGCGAGCTAATTAGAAATCTCTATGATCTGGATTACCCCAAAGAGCTTTATGATGTTTATGTGGTAGCTGACAACTGCACTGACCACACGGCTAAAATAGCGGCGGAAAATGGCGCGGCTGTTATTGAACGTTTTAATAAAGTGGATGTAGGCAAAGGATACGCCCTGGAGTACGCTTTCGCTGAGATTTTTGAAAACGGCATTCCCTACGACGGGGTTGTGGTTTTTGACGCCGATAACCTCGTGGCCAGAGATTTTCTCTCAATTATGAACAACCACCTGTTAAAGGGAGAAAAGATTATCCAGGGTTACCTCGATACCAAGAACGCGGGCGACACCTGGATCACAAAATCGATCTACATAAGCTATATCCTGACCAACCGTTTCTGGCAGCTGTCCAAGTATAATTTGGGTCTTACCTGCGCCCTGGGCGGCACGGGCATGTGCCTTTCGACGGAAGTGCTCAAAAAATACGGCTGGGGTATGACGTCCCTGACCGAGGACCTGGAGTTTCAAACCAAGGCGCTGATGAACAACATCAAGGTGACCTGGGCTCATGACGCCAAGGTTTACGATGAAAAACCCCTAAGTCTGATGCAGTCCTGGCGCCAGCGCAAACGCTGGATGCAGGGACATACCAACGTTGCCGGGCGCTATGTGGGCAAACTGCTCCTGGAAGGGTTCCGCACGAAAAATTTCGCGATGATTGACGGGGCCTTGTACCTGATCCAGCCGTTTATTCTGATGCTCACCGGTTTGGGCTTTATAGGCAATATCTTTATGTTTGATCAGGCATTTGACAAACCAGGGTGGGCGATTGTCGGTTTCTTCTCCCAATTCTTTTATTTCGGTATCGGCATGCTTCTGGAAAAAGTAAAGACGAAAGCATACTGGTGGCTCTTCTTCTACCCGATTTTCGCCCTGACCTGGATTCCGGTAGCCTATATAGGATTTGCTATGCGTAAAAACAAAGTATGGTCGCACACGCTGCATATCCGCAACATCCAGCACGAGAATTTGCACCTGTACATACCAAGCAAAGTGGACAGCAGGCGCACAAGCTAACAGCAGCTCATAAAGGTACCGGCATTTTGTTTATCCACCCCCCTCTAACGGGGGGTTTTATTTTAAAACGTTTTATGGTCAATCACACCTACAAGAGCGGCCACTGTTTCATTGGCCGGTCTTGTCTGGATTTCCTTCAGGTCGCCGCACTGCGCAATTTTGCCTCTGTGCAGGACTGTAACAATTCGAGCTATAAGCGGTATCTCGCTGGGGTCATGCGTAACCAGCATGGTGGCAATCCTGGTGGTCTTGAGAATGTCACTCAATTCGGTAATCAATGTTCTCTTAGTTGGATAGTCCAGGGAGGAAAAGGGTTCGTCCATGAACAGCACCTCGGGTTCCACGGCAAAGGCTCTGGCCAGGCTTACCCTCTGCGACTCTCCCCCGGAAAGAAAACGCGCCTGCCTGTTCGCCAGGGACTCAATTCCCAGCCGTGCCAGCCATTCCCTCACACGCCGGTCAATATCCGCTGATTGGAAGCCTCTCAATATTAGGCCGGAGGCAACGTTTTTATATACGGTTGTATCCAGGAGAAGAGGTTCCTGAAAAACAACCGCCATCTTCCTGCGCAGTTTGAGTTCTTTTTTCGGCGTGACTTCCTCGCCCTGTATATAAACTTTTCCTGAATCAGGTTTCAGTAAAAGAGCCAGTGTCTGCACCAGTGTGCTTTTACCAGAGCCGTTAACACCGATCAAAGCCATTACTTCACCGGTTTTGAGGCGGAACTGCTCGATGTCTAAAACTTGATTTTTCCCTCTGCTGATTTTTAAATCACAGGCTGCTACAGCAAAGCCATTCATGTCAAACCCCCGCTATGTTTCTTTCAACACAACAATTATTTCAATGTAATACCGCTTTTATCCTCTAAATTGCGACAAATGTCTTTTTATTATTTTAACTCACAGTGTCCGCAAAAAAGGACAGGCTGACTGACATTTTATTCTTGACTTATCCGTCCGTCGCCTGTATGATATGAAGCAAAGCAACATAATCAACAGAAGCGATGAAGTGGAAAAGTAAGCGGAATACAGCTTTTCAGGGAGAAAGCGCCGTGACTGGAAGCGCCTTCACAGCATGATCCGATGAAGTTCTCCACCGAGTTTCCGGGCTGAAACCATTAAGGAAAGTAGGCCCGGCCGGATTCTTCCGCCGTTAAAAGGAAGGGGGTATAAGGAAATAATCCCGTACCCTGCCGCAAGTGGGCTCATTAATTGAGCCAATTAGGGTGGTACCGCGAAATCAGCTTTTCGTCCCTTCGGGCGAAAAGTTTTTTTATTTTGCACCATCTTTGCAGGAAAGGGATTCCCGTACCTTTGCAAGTGGGTTAATTATTTAACCAACCGGGGTGGTACCGCGGAAGTCCGCAGCTTTCGTCCTCGCGAAGGCTGCGGATTTTTTATTTTAAAAGGGCGATACTGGTTATTTGCCCCGGGAAGGTGGTGCACAGCTTTCTTTATTCGCATTGAAGTATGTCTGCCGGAACAACTATTACATATAACAAGGGGGAAAGAGTGTTGAAAAAAACTGGATTATTAACCTGCCTGATCATTCTTATAACCACCGCCGCTTTGCTTATAAGCGGCTGCGCGGGGAATAAAGATACCGGAAAGGCCGCGGGAGGCAATGAGCCTTACAGGATAGGCGCAGTTATTGATATCAGCGGTCCCTCCTCATCACTGGGAGTGCCGGAACGGGATACTCTACAGATGCTGGCCGACAAAGTAAACGCTGCCGGTGGAGTCAACGGTCACCCGCTGGAATTGACCATCCTTGATAACAAGAGCGATGAAACTGAAGCGGTGCTTGCGGTTAAAAGACTTATTGACCAGCAGAAAGTTTTAGCTGTTATCGGCGGCAGTTCCAGTGGTACCTCTATGTCAATGATTGATACAGTGCAAAAAGAAAAAGTGCCCATGATCTCCCTGGCGGCTGCCAGTACAATTGTAGAGCCTGCCCAGGAAAGGCAGTGGGTGTTTAAGACGCCGCAGAGTGACATAGTAGCCATCAACAAGCTGATGGGCTATCTAAAAGAAAAAGGTCTGACCAAAGTGGCGTTTTTATATATGAACAATGCTTACGGGGATAACGGGAAGAAAGCTTTCGCTGTGGCAGCGCAGGCCGGCGGGCTGCAGATCGTGGATGAGGAAAAGTTTGAGGCCACAGACAAGGATATGACCCCACAGCTTACCAGGGTCAAAACAAGTGGAGCTCAAGCTGCGGTGGTATGGGCAATTCCGCCTTCAGCCTCGATTGTAACGAAAAACTTCAAGGACCTAAACATGGGGATTCCCCTGTTCCACAGTCATGGTGTCGGCAACCAGACCTTTAT
Organism: uncultured Pelotomaculum sp.; assembly: GCA_964543575.1. Taxonomy (GTDB): domain Bacteria; phylum Bacillota; class Desulfotomaculia; order Desulfotomaculales; family Pelotomaculaceae; genus Pelotomaculum_B. Next base: position 5,875 of record CAZIYV010000038.1, on the reverse strand, counting down.
TGACCTTGCACAGGGCGGAGCGGACGGCGTGATCCTGCCCATAGGCAAACTAATCGTGGCGGCGCAGATTCCCGACAGCGACCCGCAGAAGAAGGTGCTGACATCTTATATGGATGAATACAGTAAGAAATACAATTCACCGCCTAACTCATTTGGCGGATATGCCTGGGACGCCTTTTATCTGCTTGTAAACGCGCTTGAGAAAGCAGGGCCGGACCGGGCAGCCATCCGTGACCAACTGGAAAAAACCCAGAGTTTCACCAGTGTTTCCGGAGTGTTTAATATGTCAACCGGAGACCATAACGGCCTGAAAGAGGATTCCATGGTCCTGGTCCAGATTGAAAACGGCCAGTGGAAACTGCTCAAGTAAATGTTGATATGTTGAGGTGAACACATTGGAATTATCCTCCCAGCTTCTCCAACTGTTATTTTCAGGGCTGACCCTGGGCAGCATCTATTCACTGATTGCCCTCGCCCTTGTGACAACATTCAATATAACAGGCGTCTTAAACCTTGCTCAAGGCGAGTTTTTGGCGCTGGGCGCCCTGCTGGCCGCAAGCTTAAGCGCGGCCGGCCTGCCCCTGGCGGCAGCCTTTGTAATCGCGGTGGCGCTGGTAACCCTGCTGAGCGGGTTGGTGGAGAGGGTGGCTATTTATCCGGCGCGGGGCGCCAGCGGGCTGACCCTAATTATAATTACCATTGGGATTTCCATCTCCCTGCGGGGATTGGCCCTGCTGATCTGGGGAACCAACCCCGTGGCCCTGCCCGCGTTTTCCAAAGGCGCCCCTCTTGCCATAGGCGGTGCTACCATCGGCCTGCAGAGCCTGTGGATTTTCGGACTGGTGGCTGTGACGCTGGCCGGGCTGTTCGCGTTTTTTGAGCTGACCTACCAGGGCAAGGCAGTGAGAGCTTGCGTAATTAACCGGACCGCCGCCAGGCTGGTCGGGATCAACCCCGCGACCATGTCCCTGCTGGCTTTTGCCGGGAGCGGCGCCATAGGCGCCGCTGCCGGAATCTTCATTGCCCCGATCACCCTGGCGACATACGATATGGGATTCATGCTGGGCGTAAAAGGTTTTGTCGCCGCCGCTATCGGCGGTATGTCTAGTATCAGCGGGGCGGTGTTGGGGGGAATCATCCTCGGTATTCTGGAAGTCTACTTTGCCGGGCTGGTTTCATCCGGGCTAAAGGACGCCCTGGCGCTGGTTGTCCTGCTGGCGGTGCTGATGTTGAGGCCGGAAGGCCTGCTGGGCGCCGTTGGCGGGCGAAAAGTGTAATAGGACGTGGGAAATGGGACGTGAGAAATTCGACGGCTGGCGTCCGAAAAATGTAGGTGCGGATTCATCCGCACAATTGACCGGATAAATCCGCACCTGATTCACATGACCCATAAGGAATACCATAATCTCACGTCCCACGACCCACGTCCCAAAGACCATGACTTACGACACCAAAATATTTCTTTATACGGGAGATTTTACGCGATGAGAAAAGACGTTTTAGTTTGGTCGGTAATGATCCTGGCGTTCCTGATTGTTCCCCTGTTGATCAGCAGCAATTACCTGCTCGGGGTGATGATCGTTATCGGCCTTTACACCATCATTGTGATCGGTTTGGGAATTCTGATGGGGTACGCTGGCCAGGTTTCATTCGGGCATGCCGCTTTTTTCGGCCTGGGGGCCTATACCGTGGCCATTCTGACCACGGCTTACCACTGGCCGACGACGGTCGCCCTTTTGGCGGCTGTGGCGCTGCCCGGTCTTGTGGCGGCACTGATCGGCAGGCCTACGCTCAAGCTGAAAGAGTTATACCTGGCCCTGGCTACCCTGGCCTTCGGCATTCTTGTACATATCCTTTTCAACGAGGGTAGAACGATCACCGGAGGTCCTTCCGGCCTGACCGGTATTCCCTACCTTTCCCTGGGAGGGCTGGTTTTTGACCGCGATATTAAATTTTACTACCTGGTCTGGACGACCGTGCTGGTAATATCACTGGCCGTTAAGAACCTGATCGGTTCGCGCGTCGGCAGAGCCCTGAGGGCCATCCGGGAAAGCGAGCACGCTGCTGAGACATCCGGTATTGACACCGCGGGTTTAAAACTCCAGGCGTTTGTTTTCAGCGGCGCGCTGGCTGGCCTGGCAGGAGGCCTCTATGCTTTTTACGTTACCTTTGTTAGCCCGTCCCCTTTCGGTTTCCATGCCTCGGTCCAGTTTGTACTGATGGCGGTTGTTGGTGGACTTGGTACATTCGGGGGACCGCTCCTGGGCGCGTGGGTTGTGGTGACCCTGGGAGAAGTGCTGCGCTGGGCGGTTCCCCTGGTGATACCGGGGGCGGGAGGTGAGTACCAGATTATTTTCTTCGGGGTAATCCTGGTGCTGGTGATGCTGGTCAGACCGCAAGGTCTGGGAACCATAGCGGAAATTTTTAAAAAAACAGCTGTCAGGGAGGTCAAATAAATGCTTCTGGAAGTTAACGGCCTTACCAAGCATTTTGGCGGTATCGCAGCCGTAAAGGAGATCAGCTTCGGTGTGCGGGAAGGGGAAATTTTTGCTCTGATCGGACCCAATGGCGCCGGCAAGACTACTGTTTTTAACCTGATCAGCGGCATGTTTAAACCCGATCAAGGTTCAATTGCTTTCGAGGGAAGGCCTCTTACCGGTCTAAAAACTCACCACATCGCTGCCAGGGGTATAACCAGGACCTACCAGAACCTTCAGCTTTTCGGGGGGATGTCAGTTCTGGATAACGTTATGACCGGAGCCTACCTGAAGGGGAAAACGGGTTTTTTGAAAGCTCTGGCCCGCTGGCCCGGGTCTGTTGCTGAGGATAAAAGGATCAGGCGGGAAGCGCTGCATCTCTTAAGCGAGGTTGGGCTGGAAAATCAGGCCGAACTACCGGCCGCCGCTCTTCCCTTCGGCCAGCAGCGTCTTTTGGAAATTGCCCGCTCTATGGCCGCAGACCCGCGTCTGGTGCTGCTGGATGAGCCTGCCGCCGGACTAAACAGCGCTGAGACAAAAGTGCTGGCAGAGTATTTGAAACACTTGCGGCAGCAGGGCAGATCCATGGTGTTGGTGGAACATGATATGGAAACTGTGATGGAAGTGGCTGACCGGATCATGGTTATAAATTTCGGTGAATCAATAGCTGAAGGAACTCCGGCGCAAATCCAGGCGAACCCATTAGTAATCAAAGCCTACCTGGGGGAGGATGAGCAGGTTGCTTGAAATAAAAGGTTTGGAAGTATATCATGGTTGGGTGCAGGCGCTGCGGGGACTGTCATTCCAAGTATCAGAAGGAGAGATGGTGGCGGTGCTGGGGTCCAATGGCGCGGGTAAAAGCACTCTGTTGGGGGCGCTGGCTGGACTTTACCGGCCAAAGAAAGGGGAAATCCTGTTAAACGGAAAATCCGTTTTGGGCAAGCCCCCGGAGTATATGGTCAGGCAGGGCATCAGCCTGGTGCCGGAGCGCAGGGAAATCTTTAATTCTCTCAGTGTGATGGATAATCTTCTTTTAGGAGCATATCACCGCTACCGCTCAGCCAGGGATGAGGTTATAATAGATGTTAAAAAGGTCTTTGATCTTTTCCCAACCCTCAAGGGCAGGGAGGGAGACCCGGCGGGAGCGCTGAGCGGCGGCCTGCAGCAGATGCTGGCTATAGGGCGGGGGCTGATGGCCAGGCCCAGGCTGCTGCTCCTGGATGAGCCCTCGGTAGGGCTGGCGCCGCTGGTGGTCAAGGAAATCATGTCTACCCTGGCTGATTTAAAGAAGACCGGTGTCACTATTGTTCTGGTGGAGCAAAATACCGCGGCGGCGCTTAATGTTGCTGACCGGGCCTTGATTCTGGAAAGGGGACAGGTCATCTTAAGCGGTGGACCGGAAGAGATGATCGGCAACGCCAGGGTACAGCAGGCCTACCTGGGCCGAAAAATTATAGCGCAGCCCGCGGCGGCGCTTTAGACAGGAAGGTGGAAGAATGAAAAATTTACAGCAAGCTTACTGGGATCCCGAGCATGAAACAATGCCACGGGAGAAGCTTGAACAGCTGCAGTTGGAGCGGCTAAAGGCAATCGTCAAAAAGGTTTGCCAGCATGTTCCTTTTTACAGGGACGCGTTTAAGGCCAGGGGCTTTGAGCCGGGAGATCTCAAATCGCTGGCGGATCTTAAAAATCTACCCTTTACTTACAAGCAGGATCTCAGGGACAACTACCCTTACGGTCTTTTCGCCGAGCCACTGGATAAAATTATTCGACTGCACGCCTCTTCAGGCACCACGGGAAAGCCTTCGGTGGTTGGATACACCAAGAAGGACATCGACAATTGGGCCGATCTTGTTGCGCGCTGCCTGGCCATGGCCGGTGGCGGTAAAGGTGATATAGTCCAGGTGGCTTACGGCTACGGCCTTTTTACCGGAGGGCTGGGCGCCCATTACGGGGCGGAGCGCCTGGGCGCCGCTGTAGTGCCGGCATCAGGCGGCAACACTGCCCGTCAGCTGTTGCTGATTCAGGATTTCGGTGTGACCATGCTTGCCTGTACGCCTTCTTACGCCCTTTTCCTGGCCGAGGAAGGAGAGAAGGCCGGGATTGATTTTAAAAAGCTGCCGCTAAAAGCTGGAATTTTCGGCGCAGAGCCCTGGACAGAAAACATGAGAGCTCAACTGGAGGCAAAGCTGGATATTATCGCCCTGGATATTTACGGCCTGAGTGAGGTTATGGGACCGGGTGTTTCCATGGAATGTCCGGCAAAACAAGGCTCCCACATATTTGAGGACCACTTTATCGCTGAAATTATCGACCCTGATACGGGCGAGACGCTGCCCTGCGGCCAGCAGGGAGAGCTTGTCCTGACCACCATTACCAAGGAGGGCATCCCCTTGATTCGCTACCGGACCAGGGACATATCAACCCTGCACTATGAAAAATGCGCCTGCGGGCGTACCCACGTGCGAATGAAGCGGGTGACAGGACGCACCGACGACATGTTGATCATACGGGGCGTTAATGTTTTCCCCTCCCAGGTGGAAAGCGTTTTACTTGAATTTGGCGAGACCGAACCGCATTACCTGCTGGTGGTTGACCGCAAGGGCGATCTTGATGATCTTGAGATATGGGTGGAACTGTCTGAAAAGATGTTTTCCGATGAGGTAAGGCAGCTGGAGAAACTTGAGAACAGAATCAGGCATAAAATCCTTAGTGTGCTTAATATTAATGTTAGGATTAAATTTGTGGAACCTAGGACCATCCCCAGGAGCGAAGGCAAGGCCAAGCGTGTGATGGACCGGCGGGACATGTAGCAATTAACAAAAGGTATTTTGTGGTGTTTGAAGTGGACAAACAAGCTGAATTTATAGAAAAAATAAGAGAAGATTCCTTTTCCAGCTTGCTGGGAATAGACATCCTGGAAGCCCGGCCCGGTTATGCCAGAGCGTCCTTATTGATCGGCAAAGACATGGTTAATTTTCAGGGCAATACCCACGGGGGAGCGATATGCGCCCTGGTTGACACAGCCTGCGGCGCTGCCAGCAACTCCCCCGGACAGACGTCGGCCGGCCTGAGCCTGAACGTATCATTTTTGAAGGCCACGCAGCTGGGGGCCACCCTTACAGCGATTGCCGAGGAGGTAAATAAAACCCGGCGAACAGCACTTTACAGGGTAACAGTTCACGACGAAAGGGATGACCTGGTCGCGGTGGCCAGCGGCATAGCATACATTAAGTCCCTTTAACAACGAATACCGCCTGTTATGGCGGTATTTCAGCATGCAGACATAGTCTTCGGTTTTTTTGCAGGTCTATAACTCCAGATAGTATGGGGTTTCAAACTTTCGACAAATTTAGATAACACAAAGTCCATGGTGTTGAAAAAGCTGCTCCGTTACG
>CAZIYV010000037.1:0-25225 GCA_964543575.1 uncultured Pelotomaculum sp. | reverse complement strand
AATAGATCTGCCACATGAATCCACCTTGATTTTTCGACATTATTCCATATGGAACATTTTACAATTTAGACACTCATGTCGCAGGAGCGGCAGTCAGCAGAGGCTGAAAATCAGCGATGTAGGTTCGATTTCAATCGAACAAGGCGCGGTAGCGCCGAACTTGTTTAGGGCCATCGTAACATTTGTGCGAATAAATTCGCACCTACATTTAAATGGGGAGGGATGTTATTATGTTTAAAAATAAACTACTTTTTCCCATTGTTTTATCACTGGCGATACTGTTGTCCGGGAGCGGAGGCTTTGCGGCGGAGGCTGTGGGCGCAAATTTGTTAGACATCGATGAACACTGGGCACAGCAGTACATAGCGGAGATGTACGCCAGTGAAATTGTTACCGGTTACCCCGGCGGGTTTTACCAGCCAGATCAAAGTGTCACAAGGCTTGAAGTGCTAACAATGCTGATCAGGGTTCTTGGTCAGGAAGATCAGGCAAAAAATTTGGCCAGTGAAACGGTTGATTATTATGTGCCTCCCCCGGCCTGGGGCAGAGGCTACTTGATTTGGGGTGTCCAGCGGGGTATGTTGGACAAAAAACTCCTTGAGCAGATGGCCGGGCAGGCAACGCGGGCTGAGGTGGCGGCGCTGGTCTGCGGCGCCCTGGAAATTGGTCCGGTAAGCGACGAACTGACCTTTGAAGATGTCGACCAGATAGCTCCAAACTACCGTGGCCTGGTGTCGGCTGTAGTCGACCTCAAAATCATGCAGGGCTTCCCGGGAAACATTTTCAAGCCGGATGATGAGATTACCAGGGCCCAGATGGCCGTTATCTTGTCCAGGATTGTTGATTATAGGCCTTCCGATATCTATAGCGCACGAAGGTTGAGCGGTACTATTTCTGAGATTGAGCCAGTCAACGGATTAATTGCAATCCGGCAAGACAGCAATAGGTTTTTAACTTCCGACTGCGAGGTATTCCTGAACGGCAAAATCGCAACACCTGATGACCTTATAGTGGGCGATCAGGCAAAATTGATTCTGGACGATTACGGCCAGGTTGTTTTCGTCAAGGCGGTACGGGAAACTGTCGCGGATACAAATGAGTACAAGGGTACGGTAGATAAATTATTCCCGATCGGTGAGGAATACTGGTTGACTATTATAAGCTTCGAAGGCCAGACCATGACCCGCCCGGTAAGCAGCGGTACTTATGTCAACGATTCAGGCGCCCAGAGGGACATAACCTGGCTGAGCAAGGGTCAATACTTAGAAATAAGTTTGGCAGACAATAAGATTATTACAATAGATAGCCTCGAAATCAGTGTTTTAAAGGGGACGATTAAGTCAGTAAGTTCTAGCTACCTGACCTTGCTGGAGAACAGCGACAAAAAAACCAGGTTGGAAGTGGCCGGCAATGTTGTGGTGATAAAAGATGACAGAACGTCGGAGTATAAAGATGTCAGGGTAGGCAGTTGGGCCGAAGTCACTGTATGCGATAAAAAGGTCGTTAAGATCGATATTCCTAGTTTCGGCAATGTAGAAGGAACAATTAAGGAGTTGGATACCAGCGGCGTCTACGGGATAATCATCCGTGACGGTGACGGTAATATCGAGGACTACGTGGTGGACAGCGACGTTGAAGTGAGGAGAAATGGCTCAGAGATAGATTTTGACGAACTGGACACCGGGGAGTATGTTAGTCTGGAGTTGGACAGCGATGACCGGGTTATCTATATCGAGGTGACAGGCTCGGGTAACCTGGAGGGCATAATAAGGGAACTGGATACCAGAGGTACCTACGGGATAACCATCCGCGACGATGAGGGCGATGATGAGGACTACGTGGTGGACAGCAACGTTGAAGTGAGGCGGGACGGCTCAGAGATAGACTTTGATGAGTTGGACACCGGGGAGCGGGTCAGGCTGGATGTGGACAGTGATGACCTCGTCAACTATATCGAAGTGATTGATTCAGATGATCTGGAGGGGGAAATAAGGGATCTGGATACCAGCGGCACTTACGGGATAACCATCCGCGACGATGACGACGATGATGAGGATTACGTGGTGGACAGCGACGTTGTAGTATGGCGGCGCAATTCCCGCATCGATTTCGACGAGTTGGACACCGGAGAAAGGGTAAGGCTGGGCTTAAACAGCAGGGGACGCGTCACCTATATTGAAGTGGTAAGCGCAAGCAGCAGCACTACCACCACGATGAGCGGCAAGGTGGTGGAACTGGTCACCGGCAGATCTCCGCTGATAAGAATACAGAAGAGCAGCGGTACGAAGTCACAATACGACTTAGAGGACGATGTGGATTATTACAGGGACGGAGAGAGTATTGCTCTTGAAGATATCGTGATCGGCTCGGAAGTGGAAGTCAGGCTAAAAAACAGGGAAATAGTAAAGATCGAAGTTACTGACGACGAAAACATTACTCTGGAAGGCACGGTGACCTATGTAAATACCGGGAGTAATAAGCTAAGAATAGAGCAGGTAAGCGGCAACAGCTTTATTTACTACCTGGCCGACAACGCGAAGTTGATAGGCCTCTACGGAGACAGCATCGATCTTGAAGATATAGATGTAGACTGGGAAGTGGAACTGGAGTTAAGAGATGGTGAGATTTACAGGTTAACGAGGCAATGAAAGAAAGAGGCCGCCCGGGGCAAGGGCGGTCTCTTAAATTTAGAATAACATTTTTCTTTTATAGTACTGTATAAAAGGATTGGCAATGTGGGAAAATATTTCTATAGAAGGAAGTCAAAAAAATGGCTAGAATGAGATAGAAGAAGATATTAGAAGCTATTGGATGATAATTAACCTTTTTTAATCTAGAAAAGGGAAATTATGCGGTGATTTAATTTGCTTTTGATAATCTTATTCTATATTATATTTACGTAGTGTTAGCACTCATTGACCTTGAGTGCTAACAAATAATAAAATCAAACCAACCAGTAACAAGGAGGGGTTTAAGTGATCAGACCATTAGGCGAAAGGGTAGTTGTTAAGCCTCTACCCAGTGAGGAAAGAACCAAAAGCGGTATTGTCCTGCCGGACACTGCCAAGGAAAAGCCTCAGGAAGGGGAAGTAATTGCCGTGGGTTCCGGTAAGATTTTAGAAACCGGCCAGCGTGTTCCCATCGACCTGAAACCGGGGGACAGGATACTTTTCTCCAAATATGCCGGAAACGAAGTTAAGATTGAAGATGTTGAATATTTGATCATGCGTGAAGCCGACATTCTCGGCGTAATCGAGAAATAGGTAAAAAGAGGAGGTAAGAAAATTGGCAGGTAAAGAGATTATTTTCCGGGAAGAGGCCCGGCGCTCCCTTGAAAAGGGCGTTAATGCCCTGGCGGATGCGGTAAAGATTACCCTCGGCCCCAAAGGCCGCAATGTAGTTCTTGAAAAGAAGTTTGGCTCGCCGATGATTGTTAATGACGGTGTGACTATTGCCAGGGAAATCGATCTTCCCGATCCATTTGAAAATATGGGCGCCCAACTGGTCAAAGAGGTTGCCACCAAGACTAACGATGTGGCCGGAGACGGCACTACCACGGCCTGCGTACTGGCCCAGGCGATTGTGCGTGAAGGCTTGAGGAACGTGGCTGCGGGGGCCAACCCCATGATCATCAAGAAAGGCATCGAAAAGGCTGTTGCTCAAGTAGTAGGTTTTATCAAAAATTCAGCCAAAACTATTGAAAGCAAATCAGCCATCACCCAGGTCGCTACCATTTCAGCTAACGACGAATTTATCGGCGGCCTGATTGCCGACGCGATGGAGAAGGTGGGCAAAGACGGCGTTATCACTGTAGAAGAGTCAAAAGGCACCACAACCACCCTGGAAATTGTGGAAGGCATGAACTTCGACCGTGGCTACATCTCCCCGTACATGGTTACCGACGCTGAAAAGATGGAAGCGAATCTGGACGATCCCTACATTCTGATCACTGATAAAAAGATATCGTCTGTAGCAGACCTCCTGCCGGTCCTTGAAAAAGTTGTGCAGTCCGGCAAACCATTGCTGCTCATCGCTGAGGATATTGAGGGTGAGGCTCTGGCTACCCTGGTGCTCAACAAACTGCGCGGCACCTTCCAGTGTGTAGCGGTCAAAGCCCCCGGTTTCGGCGACAGGCGCAAAGCCATGATGCAGGATATCGGCATTCTGACCGGCGGCACCGTTGTTACCGAGGAACTCGGCTTGAAGTTGGACAAAGCCACTATCGACATGCTTGGCCGGGCCAGCAAAGTCAGGGTTAAGAAAGAAGAAACCATTATTGTCGGCGGAGCCGGCAGTGCGGACGAAATTACCAAGCGGGTGGTCCAGATTAAGAACCAAATCGAAGACACCACCTCAGATTTCGACAAGGAGAAACTCCAGGAGCGCCTGGCCAAACTGGCCGGCGGTGTGGCAGTGGTCCAGGTGGGCGCCGCCACTGAAACTGAAATGAAGGATAAGAAGCTGCGTATTGAAGATGCTTTGAACGCTACACGCGCGGCTGTTGAAGAAGGTATCGTACCAGGCGGCGGTGTCGCCTACATCGGCGCGATCAAGGCTCTGGAAGGTATAACCACCGGTACCCTTGATGAGAAAACCGGGGTTGACATTATCCGCCGGGCACTGGAAGAACCCCTGCGTCAAATAGCCAGCAACGCCGGCTTTGAAGGCTCGGTCATAGTGGAAAAGGTTAAAAACGCTGAAGCCGGGTTTGGCTTTAACGCGCTGACCACTGAATTCACCAACATGATTGACGCCGGTATCGTTGACCCGGCCAAAGTTACCCGCTCTGCTCTGGAAAACGCATCCAGCATCGCGGCCATGATCCTGACCACCGAAACTCTTATCGCCGAAAGGCCTGACAAAGATAAAGACCCCATGGGCGGCATGGGTGGTATGGGCGGCATGGGCGGCATGGGCGGCATGATGTAACAAAAGGGCTGCAACCCTTATGGATAAAGGGACCGAATAATCGGTCCCTTTCCTATGCTCAAGATCAGAAGGTGCTTGTTTTTTTTATTTAGAAAAAAGAGGATAATTTGAGACAGTGTATAATAATACCAATAAATGTACAATATAAGGAAGTTTTGGAATGATATTATGCCGGACCTCTCAATTGGGTTGCAAGTATTGCAAATATCCTGAAAAGACCCAGCGCCCTTCTACCTGCCCGGGATACCATGCAGCAAAGGTATGCTTGTATTACCTTGAGCGTTTCATATGGCCTACACCGTGTGATGGTAAGGATGAAGAATGCCCTCCGGATTGTGCTTTTCAAGAAATATATAAATGAGTCCGCAAACCCTCCTGCTTCTCCCATTTATTTTTTACCGTTCCGGCAATATTACCCGGAATGGGTATTAGTTTGTGTTTTGTCGATTTTTGTGTTGATATGTCGAATTTTTCCCAATTTAAACAATATAAATTATATTAAAAATGTTCATAATTGTATCTTTATTTGGATTGGCTTTTATAGTATATTTATTTTAACAATACTTCCGATTTGTTATGGTCCTTTGGGGATCTAACAAACGAAAGGGTATGATGAGCAATTGTTATACCTGCCAGTGCGCAAAGGAAGAGGGGTACCCTCTTCCTTTTCTTTTCAAAATCATATGAAGGAGGGGTTTAAATGAAGTTCATCCGCGTGGACATGACGGCAATGGAAGTTAAGGTCGAAGAAGTACCTCAGAAGTATGCCGGAATTGGTGGCCGTGGTCTTACCTCCATGTTTGTGGCAGATGAAGTAAAGCCAACCTGCCATCCTTTAGGAAAAAACAATAAGATCATCTTTGCCCCGGGTCTGCTCAGTGGCACAACCGCTCCTAACTCCGGACGCATTTCAGTAGGCGCCAAGAGCCCGCTGACCGGAGGTATTAAGGAAAGCAACGCCGGTGGTTCATTCTCACAGAAGATGGCCAGGCTTGGCATTAAAGCGCTTGTCGTTGAAGGAATGCCAAAGGAAGACAAGTTTTATGTAATCAATGTGAATACGGGCGGGGTAACCTTAGAAGAAGCTCCCCAGGAGATCATCGGCAAGGGGAATTACGAAGCGCTCAAGATCCTTAGCGGGAAATATGGTGACAAAGTTGGTATTGCTATAGCCGGTCCGGCGGGAGAGATGAAGCTGGCCGCGGCCAACGTTTCCATCAAAGATCCGGACGGCAATATACGCAGCGCCGGACGCGGCGGTCTCGGTGCGGTCCTGGGCTCCAAGAAGGTGAAAGCCATTGTTGTCGACGATACCGGCGCTCCCGGTGTGACTGTTGCCGATTCAGCCGCCTTTAACGCGGCTGCCAAAAGATTTGCCAAAGCACTGCTGGACCACCCGGTCACCGGGCAGGGCCTGCCCGCTTACGGTACTGATATTTTGGTTAACATTCTGAACGAAGCCGGCGGGCTGCCCACCCAAAACTTCCGCAGTGGCCGCAACGAGTGGGCCAATAATATCGGCGGCGAAACGATGTCTGCCACTATTAAAGAGCGCGGCGGCAAGCCGACCCACAGCTGCCATACCGGGTGTATTATTCGCTGTTCTCAGCAGTATTTCGATAAGGCTGGCGCCTATCTTACCAGTGGCTTTGAATATGAAACCATTTGGGGTCTGGGAGCAAACGGGTGCATCAAAGATTTGGATGATCTAGCCTATATCGACCGGGCTATGGATGACATCGGTATAGACAGCATTGAAACAGCAGTTACCATCGTGGTGGCTATGGAAGCCGGGGTCATTCCCTGGGGAGACGGCAAGGCGGCGCTTGATCTGGTCGGTCAGATTGGCAAAGGCACTCCGCTGGGCAGGCTTATCGGCAGCGGCGCCGCTGTTACCGGTAAAGTCTTCGGTATGACCAGGGTGCCTGTAGTGAAGAACCAGTCTATTCCCGCTTATGACCCGCGCGCGGTTAAAGGTGTCGGCCTGACTTATGCCACATCTCCCATGGGCGCCGACCACACCGCAGGCTATGCCGTCACGGCCAATATCCTTAAAGTCGGCGGTTTTATTGACCCCTTGAAGAAAGATGGTCAGGTCGAACTGTCCCGCAACCTGCAGATTGCCACAGCAGCAGTTGACAGCACCGGGATGTGCCTGTTTATCGCCTTCGCTATCCTGGATATTGCCGACGGCTTCAACGCCCTGGTAGATATGCTCAACGCCCAGTACGGGCTGTCCCTCACCGCTGAAGATGTAACCGCCCTGGGCAAGGCTGTCCTTAAGGCGGAGCGAGGTTTCAACGAGAGAGCCGGATTTACCAAAGCACATGACCGCCTGCCGGAATTTTTCGAGGAGGAAGAGTGCCCGCCTCACAACACCACCTGGGACTTCACAGACGAGGAAATCGACGAGGTGTTTAATTTCTAAGACCAGTCCCTAAAAGCAGCTGATTCACTTTTTATTGCAACAAGCCTGATTCCGCATCATGGAATCAGGCTTGTTATTCTGAAAATAAATTCACTGCTTGCATTCCGGCTAAATGTAGGTGCGAATTCATTCGCACATGACCCAATAGAAATGCAATATATAAGGTATAAGGATTAGCAGAAATCCCTTAAACTGCTACGCAGTTTTATGCGATTGAAATCGCACCTACATCACTGCGTCAGCAACATGGATTTCCAATAAGTGTTCAGGGGGCAATAATTCTGTTGTACCGCCGGTTTCTCTTTGTTATTATAAGATCAGGATTTTGGGGTATTTTAAACCCACAAGTTGGGCGCTTGTGGGTTTTGATATGGGAGGAATTATAAGTGGCACATAACAGTGAGTCGGCTATTAAAGCAGCATTAGTCGCCAACGGGCTGATCGCCTCCATGAAACTGGTCGGGGCGGTCTTAAGCGGCAGCGCTTCCATGATGGCGGAGTTTAAACATTCTCTGGGGGACTGGGCTAACGGTTTCTTCCTCCTGATCGGGATCAGGCAGTCGCAGAGGCCCAGTGACGATCGCTACCAGTTTGGCCACGGCAAAAGGGTTTTTTTCTGGAGTTTTATCGCCAGCCTGGGTATGCTTTTCATTGGAGGAGCGCTTTCCATATATGGCGGCATCTTAAAATTTTCGCACACTGAACCACTGGAGCATGTTAGTCTGAATGTGGGGATCATCGCACTTAGTATATTGTTTGAGTGTTATTCTTTTTATATGGCCGCCAGCGCCATATTGAGTGAGGCCGGGGAAGAAGCTCATGGTTTAAAGAAGATCACCCGGGCTATACCATTGTTGGCTAAATCCACACCGGCCACCCGCTTCATCTTCCTGGAGGACACCGCTGCGCTTTTAGGCCTGATCATTGCTGGAGCAGCTATACTGCTGGCACAGGCTACCGGAAATATTATATTTGACGGCGCAGCTTCCATTCTTATCGGAATTCTACTGTTTTTCATTGGCTTTGGCACAGCCAAGGAAAACGCTTCAGCGATTCTTGGAGAATCAGCGGATCCCTCGCTTGTTAAAGAAGTCGGGGATTTTGTCATGACCATACCCGGCGTGATAGACATCCACAATGTTCGTTCCATGTGTGTGGGCCCTAATAACTATCTTATCGAAATGGTGGTGGAGGCCGATGAGAAGACCAAACTGGTGGACTGTGATGATATCGGCTTCTGTGTAAAAAGGATGATCAAAGCAAGATTCAAGGAAGTACCTTTCGCCCATATCGCGGTAATCGCTGATGACAAGGAGAGACAATGGGGCAGGGATTAAAGGCGCGCTTTTAGAGAAAGTTGAGCCGGCGGCAAAAGCCGGAAAACCACCTGGGCATTTTTCGAGGTGGAGATCTTTAAAGTACGGGATTGTTCGGAAAAATCTGAGTTGAAACCAAAAATATTGTTCAAAAAGCCCAGGCTCAGGTAAGAGGTGTCGTTATATATAAAAATGTTGGCCGGGGTATCCGCAACAACTCCGTTGACTTTGGACGGGCTGCCGTTAACAGGAATTGATACCTGCTTATCTTTCATTTTTATTTCAACCGATTTTGTGTCATCATTCCAGCCCACCGTCGCGCCTGCGGCGGTGCAGAATGGGCGGACCGGGACCAGCAGGTTTTGGCCGTCCTTAAGAGTGGCCAGGGATTCGGGCAGGTTGAAAGGTTTACCGTTGAACTGAACCGCCAGGTTGTATTTAACCACCCGCCCTCCGTTTGGGTCTGCGGGAGCATTCAGCGCCAGGGTTCTGCTTCCTTCCTCACTGTTTAGTTCAAACCCAAAAAAACTCTTTAAATAATAGTCGGGAACATAAATCAAATTGTCAAGCAGGAAAGGCGCGTCGTTGGCCTCATAGGTTTTGGTGTTTACCGTGACAGCTTTGCTGCCTGGCTTGATCAGCACTTCACGTTCGATGTTTGAAACAAGCAGGGTGTCGGCGAAATCATCCCAGCTCAGGCGGTAACTCAGGAGGGAAACAATCTGCCTCAAAGGCAGGTAAGTAACCTCGCCAGCCTGTAATGTCCCAAGATGAGAGGGGAATTCAGGCTCCATGCCGTTGACAGTGACGTTATCGTATTTTTTCAGAACCGCCAGATCCTGGTCATTGTTTACTATTTCAACTTCTGTGCCCACCGGAATACGTTCGTACAGCCAGACAATATCTTCATTGTACATCCTTACACAGCCGGAGGAGGCGTAGGTTCCGATAGAGTACGTGGCATTGTTGCCGTGCACACCGTAATTGCTGCCGCCTGTACCCAGCGCGTTAATACCCAGCCAGCGGGGCCCCAATGGATTCTCCGGAACACCTCCGGGGATAAGCGGACCACCGTCAGGGTGCCGCCAGGCAGGGTAGACCAACTTGACTACTACCCGCCATTCTCCCTCCGGGGTAAATTGAGGCTGGCGCCCGGTGGCCACCGGAAAAACATCCAGAAGGTATCCGTTTTCAAAAATGGCCAGCTGGTTTGTCCCCTTGTTTATTAGTACTCTGGGTTCGGTCAGCGCACCCTGCGGGTACATAAGCAAAAAGGCCAACTGCACGGCTGTTAATATTAATATAAGCCTGGGCTTTAAAATAGGTATCACACCCTTATGGCTTATTCTAAAAACATATTACGGCGATAATCCAAGCGGCTTTCTCTGGCACAATGGTAATTCTCTCACGCGTGACTAGGAAATCTTCGCCATTTACTGGATAAGTCCTTTTTTGTCTGGTTTCAGTTCCGCAAAGGGACCCTTTAAGGAATAATTATGAGTGTTTTGGAGCGGGCAGAATTAAAAAAAAGAAATATGAGGTTGGGATATTTTGTTAGCCCAAACTAAAAGCGAGGCCGTGCGGCCCCGCTAAGAAATTCCGAGTGTTTTTTCTGGATTTAATCAGGCCAGGCGTTTTCTTTCGGTGGTTTTATGAAAGATAAAGCGCATGATTAAGTCCTCCTGCTGCCTGGTAATATCAGTGAACTGCACCGCGACATGGAAGGTCCGGCTTTTATCCGGACTGGAAACTCGCACGACCCTGCCTGTAACATTTATTGTGCAGTCCAGGTTTCTGGTTATCAAATTAAACTTTAAAAGTAATAACGTGCCTGTGTCATAGTGCTTTCTTGCCGCAATTCTTAACCCGTTGCCACTCAGGTCAAGAGTGGTAGCCTTTGTAAATAGGGTTTTTCCCTTAAATCCATCATTAAATTCAGCAAAAAGGACATCTATCATAATTGGCAGCCGGACGAAATTTCTCAACTGAACGCGCTTGTATTCATGCGGCATGGTAAGTGTGAGGAGGGGTATGTTATCATAACGTTTTTCCAGATATCTGCTTTTGAATTCGAATTTTCCACTGTCAAGAAAAGCCCTGCCGTTTACTTGCTCGCCGCTTTCTAAAATCAATGGCATGTTTTGATCATAAGGCATATCGATTAATAGGTGTTGTTGATCAAACCCTTGAACTTTTGAAGTATACCAGCTTTCTTCTATGCTACGGGATATTTGTATGTTGTCATAGATTTTTATGTAATGACCAATCATGATATTCACCGCTATCCCTAATGAAAGATGGTTAGTTTAAGTATACCATAGCAGCTTCATTATTCATATCAGGTTAAGCGGTCTGTGTTGGTATAACTCAATATTATCTTTTTTGCCGGAAGTTGAATAATGACAGGCGATGACGGTATTTCCGCGCCGCATTCCTGGCAGATCCAGGTGTTGTCATAGTCAGCGCTATACCAAATCGTGCCGCAGTTAGGACATGTTCTTGCATCCATATAACCACCCCCTTGTAATTTTAACAAGTTTATACTAAAAATGACAACAATATATATAATCGAAATATAGAATGTTTTGGAGTATTAGAAAAAAATTAGCACGGCTTGTGTTTTACGCCGTGCCAGAAGAGGGAGTTTTAACCTGTAGACAATATTATCAACCCGCCGGGTCAGGATCATCTTTCTTTATTTCTCCAGTCCTTCTCCCACACGATATAGCCCTGCACATTCTTCACGTCTTCCATTTCAAACTGCAGGCCTTTATACCTTTCTTCAAGGTTTTTAACCCGCTGCTCGATTTCTGCATTTTCAGGCTTATCCGCTTGCGGCCTGGTTGCCTGAAGATAGATATTGCCTGAAAGAAGGGCTACAATGATCATATAAGATAAAAATTTAAAAATTTTTATCACACGCAAAACCTCCACTGAAGGAGTAACTGTTTTCCATATATTAACATATTTTTAGTTTTAATGGAATATGTTTCCAGATATTTTCCTATAAAAAATGACTGCCATTTTAGATGGTCAGCCAGTGGTAGTTATGATAATTTTATTGCCATATTTTTGCAAAAAAGCTCAAATTGGTCAACTGTAAAACCTTTTCTTGACAAGATGTGATTGCTTTACTATCTTTAACGTATCACTCTGACTAAAAGGTGGCTGTTTTTCATGAAAGTGATTATCATCGGGGCAGGAAAAGTTGGCTTCAGCATGGCCCAACTGCTGTCCACAGAAAATCATGATGTGACAATAATTGAACAATCCCCACAGCGCCAGCAGGTACTGGAAGATATGCTCGACGTACAAGTTATCAGAGGTAGCGGCTCCTCTAAATCAATACTGGAATCCGTTGGAGTTCAAAATGCCGACATGTTTCTGGCAGTAACTCAGTTCGATGAACTTAACATGGTGGCCTGTATGCTCGCTAAAAGATACGGGGCCAAAACCACTGTGGCAAGGGTGCGCAATCCCGAATACATAGAAATCAAAGAGTTCTCCCTAAACGACCTGATGGGAATTGACCTCATCATAAATCCTGAACGGGTTACCGCTCAAGAAATTGCCGAGATAGTCAAATATCCGGAAGCAATGAATGTTGACTACTATGCTGATGGCAAAGTTCAATTACTAGAGTTAGAATTGACAGCAGACTCTCCTTTGCTGGATAAAGAGATCAAGACTTTGGATACGTCTGTTCCATATAATATTGTATCCATTATACGCAACCATACTATTTTAGTACCCAGTGGAAGTGATGTTTTAAAACTCGGAGATCACATACATCTGATGGCCCGGACTGCCGAGATGAAGTCTGTAGAGAAACTACTGCATTTTAAATCTCGCAAGATTGAACAGGTGACTATCCTTGGCGGAGGACGTACAGGTTACTACCTGGCTCAGATCCTGGAACAGAGTCAGCCCTCTGTTAATATTAAAATTATTGAAAAAGACATTAACATCGCCAAGACATTATCAGAGAACTTGAACCATACCCTGGTTATCCATGGGGATGGCAGTGATCACCAATTACTGGAGGAAGAGAACATCGCCACCTCTGATATTTTTGTAGCCGTAACCAACGACGATAAGATCAACCTGCTCTGTGCCCTGATTGCCCGCAACCTTGGAGTTAAGAAAACTGTTTGCCAGATGAAACGCACTGAAGCATTGCCGCTGGCAGAACAAATCGGGATTGACACTATATTAAGCCCCCGCCTGCTCACGGCTGGCGCTTTATTAAAATATATGAGAGTCGGTAATGTTATCTCGGTCACCTTGTTTGGCGAAGAAAGGGCGGAGATGTTGGAACTGATAGCACAGCCAGGCGCAATCGCTGTAAACAAGGAACTCCAGCGTGTCAAATTCCCTCATGGATCAATGGTAGGCGCTGTGCTCCGTGATCACCAGGCAATCATTCCAGACGGCAATTTCAAGATTAAACCCTACGATCGCCTGATAGTTTTCTCCTTGCTAAAAAGTATCCACAAAATAGAACGCCTCTTTAAGATCGGTGGTAAACAAAATTGATCAGAGCTAAAGTTATTCTCGGCAACCTTGGCCGGCTTATTCTGATTGTCGGCATAGCCATGCTCAGCTGTTTATTCTGGTCAATAGCATACGATGAATCCGTAACTATGCCTATCTTACAAGCGGCTATGCTCACGATCATATGTGGCCTGCTCCTAAGTCTTTTTTACTCTAAAAACAGCCCTATTAACTTTAAAGAAGGATTTGTCCTGGTCAGCCTGGGCTGGATAGTGGTCTCAGTTTTCGGCGCCCTGCCTTATTTGTTCTCAGGATACCTAGTATCATTTGCCGATGCCTTTTTTGAAACCGTTTCCGGATTCACTACCACGGGTGCGAGCGTGGTAAGCGATGTGGAAGCTTGGCCGCATGGTTTGTTATTCTGGCGCAGCCTCACCCAATGGTTAGGCGGCATGGGTATTATCTCCCTGTTCGTTGCCATCATGGCCAGCCTGGGTACACGCGCCAAGCAATTATTCAAATCTGAAGTACCCGGACCGGTCTCTGATAATATCAGCCCCAGGATTCGTGAAACCGCACGCAAGCTCTGGATAACTTACCTTATTCTCAGCGCAGGCTGTGCCATGACTCTCTATGCCTTCGGGATGGACTTTTTTGATTCCCTGTGTCACACTTTTGCGGCGTTGTCATCTGGCGGGTTCTCCACTAAAAACACCAGTATCGCTTTCTATGACAGCCCGCAGATAGAGTGGACAATTATCATCTTTATGTTTATCGCCGGGACCAACTTTGCCCTCCACTTTTTTTCCTTTAAGAATCGCAGCCCTCTGGTATATTGGAAAAACTCAGAGTTCAAACTGTATACAGGCATAATCTTAATTGCCAGCCTTTTAGTGTTCCTGAACCTGGGTAACCCCTGGCACAGCACGGATTGGGGGTATAACCTCAGGGCAGCTTTTTTTCATATAACATCAATTGTCACCACTACCGGTTTTGTTACTGCAGATCATAACTTTTGGCCTCACATGGCTACAGCACTGATCCTGCTGATGATGTTTGTAGGCGGCTGTTCGGGTTCGACGGGGGGCGGCATCAAGCCTGGCAGGTATCTTATTATCCTTAAGCGGACAATCATCGAATTCAAAAAGATGGTCCACCCCAGAGCCGTTTTTTCTCTGCGGTTTGGCGAAAGAATTATCAATGAAGGCCTGCTCCTCAACGTTTTACAGTTTTTCTTCCTCTACATAATAATTGCGGCTATAGGAATGCTATACCTAACTTCACAGGGTATAGATATCCTCAGCAGTTTGTCAGCCACCGCCGCTTGCCTGGGAAATATCGGGCCGGGCCTGGGTCTCGTTGGCCCTATTCAGAACTACTTTTTCATATCTGACAGCGGAAAATACGTTTTAAGCGTATTGATGCTGATTGGCAGGTTGGAGATATATCCCCTCCTGGTTTTATGTTTACCGTCTTTCTGGCGGGAATAATCATCCCCAAATTATCCCCATTTTAACAAATAACCTCCGGAGTAAATCCCCGGAGGCCTTGGTTTTTTGGAGCCGATGGTCGGATTCGAACCGACGACCTGCGCATTACGAGTTGACAATATTTGTTATGTACTGTGATATACTGATATACAGAGTGCTTTATTTTACTGGGTTTTTTGACTATAGGGAAATAAACCCAGTAACGGCTTGAGAAAAAATTTTCTCAAATTTTTCTCAAGTATAAATGGATTAATATTAAAAAATATATTGTAATAACCACAGTAGCTATCCCACGTGGAATAAGCAGCAAATAGAGGTTTGTTAAATTCATATATGAAATAAAGGATGTTGACTTATAAAAACAAAAAGGAAATTCTGGAATTGTGTCGAATCATTGGTTAGGATTAATATGGATTACCAGTTTATGTGTTTACAATAGCCGAAGGGTGGGAAATAAAATGGAAACCCCAATTCAAAAAAGTAAAATTCAATTATTTTCAATAAGCGGATTATTTGGAAGACAAAAAGTTGCAATTCCTTTTAAAAAGAACGTTAAAATATTAATTGGCGAAAATGGTTCAGGAAAAACTACTATATTAAATGTACTATACTATACTCTTTCTGGCCAATTCCGTAAATTAAATACTATAGAATTTGAATCTATCACTCTTAAATTTGAATCTGGATTAGAAGTAACGTTAAAAAAGGATGAGTTAGTTGAAAGAAGGCCTAAGTTAGATACATTATTGAAAATAAAAACAGTTTTATCTCATGAAAGATATATGGAATTTATACAAACATTAAAAACAGGCGAGATACGCAATATGACAGAATATAGACACAATATTATAAATATTATACGACAAAGGTATAATAATATATTGCCAAGTCAGCTTAATCGCGAATTTGAAAGGCTAATAATCTATTTTTCACAATACAATGGTAATGAATATGATATTAATGAAAAAAGTAAAATAGATTTAATAAAAGAAGAAATAAAAGAGGAATTACTTTATTACCCAACATACAGGAGAATTGAAGAGGATTTACATAATCTTGGATATGATAAAGATAATTTTGAAAATATAGAAAAAGGAGATAGTAAACTTATACATTTTGGGATGACAGATGTAATAAAAATATTTGATGAAATTACTGCAGCAATAAAAGATTCAGCAATAGAATGGTTTTCAAAAGTTACTGGAGAGATGTTAAGTCAATTAGTAGACGGAATAAAGGTAACTGAAGATATGAAATATAGTATAGAACAACCTGAAGCTTTAAAGATTGTCCTTGATAGGGTAGGAAAGAATATTTCACATACAGATAAACAACAAATTTATGATCTAATGGAATCAAAAGAAATATATAAATATGAAAAGTATAATCCATTAATATATTTTTTATCTAATTTGATTAAAATATATGATCAACAAAGAGAAAGAGATAATTCTATTAAAAGATTCGCTGATGTATGCAATAATTATCTTGTTGATAAAAAAGTTATTTATAACGAAAGTGCGGTTGAGATTAATATTATTCAGACAAAAACATCATTACCAATTCATATAAGTAAGCTTTCTTCTGGAGAGAAACAAATAGTATCTTTATTTTCGAAAATATATTTAGGTTCACCTAACAATTTTCTCATTTTATTTGATGAACCGGAATTATCACTTTCAATTGAATGGCAAAAGCAACTCCTGCCAGATATATTAAATTCGGGGAAATGTGTTTTTTTGATTGCTACAACCCATTCTCCATTTATATTTGATAATGAATTAGATATGTTTGCTGATAGTCTTGACCTATATGTAAAGGAGAATTAAGTAAATGATGGATATTCATAAAATGAGAGCAAATAGAGATACTGCACCAGTTAAATTCATAGAATTTATGCGACTATATAAACATTCCAAAGATTCATTTTTTTGTATTGTAGAAGGAGAAGATGGTAAATATTACGATATAAGAATAAGACATTACTGCAGGAATAATAATTATCACTTTCTGGTGTCAGGTGGCAAAGAAGAAGTCATCCGATTACATTCTATGATTACAGGAAAAGAGGAATATAAAAATGCCAAGACGATGTATTTTGTTGATAAGGATTTTGATGATGTTTTAAATATATCATTAATATATGAAACACCTTGTTATTCAATTGAAAATTTATATACTACTTTGGATGCATTTAGTAGAATATTGAAAAATGAATTCGGATTAAATAAATTAGATGCAGATTATGAAAAGTGTTTTGATTTATTTTTGGAAAGACAAAATGAATTTCATGAATGTGTTAAATTATTAAATGCATGGATAGCTTGTCAGAGAGATCTAAGCAATAAAGGAATTTGTTCAAGATTAAATTTAAATAATATAAATATAAATAATTTTGTTGATATAGAATTAGACAAAGTTGTATCAAAATATGATGTAAATGTCATTCATAAAATATTACCAGACGCAATTAAGATTGAAAGTGATGTATTGGAGGAAAAAATTAAATATATTGAAAAAATGGATACACAAAAATATTTTAGGGGAAAATTTGAAATCGAGTTTATGCGAATTTTTCTGGAAAAGCTTAAGCAAGATAGATGTTGTAAAACCCCAAAGTATTTTACAAAAAGAAAAAGAATTAGATTGAACTTATCTAGAAGTAATATTATCTCAGAGTTGTCACAATACGCTGAAACACCAGCCTGCTTATGTTCTTATTTACAATCGTGTATAGCATAGTGGTACTTTCACATCCGCAGGTCGTCGAGAAATTCGGATGGCGGGTTGACACCCGTCACAAGTAGATGATCACGTGCACGGGTACATGCAACGTAAAGCAAGTGGCGTTCAGTGTTGTATACTTCTTCTAAGTCCGTGTCGTCAGTGACTGTTTCAATACGTTCCTGTAGGGGAATCACTTCATCGTCACAAGCCATCACGACAACGGCACGAAACTCCAGTCCCTTGGCGAGATGCATGGTGCTAATAGAAACGCACTCACTGGTCGTACCTACGTTCTCATCGAGCACCTTGAACGGAAGCCCAGTTTTCCCCACTGCCTTATTAGCCCTATCAATTTCAGCCGAAGAACGTACGAATATACCTATTTCGTGGGGCTTTACTCCTTCACTTATCCGGTCTGCAAGCCAATGGCTGACCTTTTCAATTTCAGTCCCGGAAGTATCTAGGACCATAATAGTTGGACTTGGTCCGTTAAACACCGAAATTGTACCATGGCGTTCTTCCTTATTGCCGTCAACATCGGAAATCCCTGGGGCCAATAACCGGTCAGCCTGTAACCTAATTTGGTGCGATGTCCTGTAGTTAATACGAAGAGTTCTGGAACGCCCACGAATATCGACACCGAGCGCTTTCCACGAGAAAGGCTGCTGGAAAATCCGTTGGCCAAGGTCCCCAGCAAAGAAAAGACCGTTATGTCTCCCAGCTCCAAGTGCACCGAGAAAACGCAACTGAGCCACGCTGACATCCTGTGCCTCGTCTACAACAACAAAGTCGAAAGGAGTATGATAGCCCTTAGCGAACTGAGACGCTAGACGGCCGAACAAATCAGAATACGTAATTAGTTCTCTAGCCTTAAGGTTGGTACGAACACGTTTAAAAATAGACCATAACTGTATACGTTGCTTTTCTGGTAACCGTGTCTTTCTTCCCAAACGCGCGACATCACGATAATCCTCCCAGGTTTCCAATTGCCATGCCTCAACGACATCCTCCCACTCTGTTATCAAAAAATGCTCACTAAACTTCTGCCCATCAATTTCCTGAGCCGCTTCTGCCAGTAGCTGTTTTATAACTTCTCGCGAGGCAATGTTATAACGGCGGAAATTTAGCTCAAAGAGCCTCCGTCCAATAGCGTTTACGGCGTGTACCTCCAGACGTTCGCCAGTGCGTGGTTCGTTGCTAATCAATCGTTTCAGTTTAATCCTGAGCGCGTTCGCCAGTATATCGGAAAAGGTTGTGAGCAGCACCCTGGCATCAGGGTTGTTACGGGCCAGAAAGACCGCTCTGTGTAGAGCGACGACGGTCTTCCCTGTCCCAGCTGAACCTGAAATTCGTGCCGGGCCATTGTATTCCCGTTCAACCAGCTGCCGCTGTGTGGGATGGAGAAAAACGGCCCATTTTTCCCACGGATATTCCAGGGCTCGTTCCAGTTCCTCAACATTGTTAACAACCCGAAACCGGCGCTGCGCATCAGGGTGCTCAAAGGGATCGGTGCCCACGGTGACTGGCTGTGTGATTTGTGGTGTGACGCCGGTAGCAAGCTCCAGCAACGCTTCAGCGGCCTCACTTGGCAAATGTTCGGCCAACTCCAGCACGGTGTCTTCATTGGCTTCACGGATTTGATCCAACCACTCGGGTGGCACACCATAGCTCAATAAATTATCGTCAGAGACGTCAGCAAACAAGGACGGCTTGGGAGGCACCGGATGTTTTGCACCCATGAATTTGGGCATGGTGATTTCCTTTACTATCTCCCGGACCTCCACAAACTGAGCTGCGCCGGTCTTCGGGTGCGTTTCCAGCTTGCGACGTTCGGCCCAGCGGTAAGCGGTATCGTGGTGGTCGACGTAGCACAGCAAGAGACACAAATCTGTTTTGTGGACTATCAGCCGGATGTCGTCACTGACCCTTACCGACCAGAAGTGCTTGTCCTTCGCCCGGTCGAGCTTATGAAACTGCATTCCAGGGTTTGCCGGATTTAGCTGCAAGTCAAAGGCAGTGGTCTTCACAGCCTTCTGTCCCTCACCGTTTAATCTTGCAAGGCTGTCCGTAAATGTATCGGCAATTCGAAATTCCATTTTTGTTCATCTCCATAATATCATTGTGGATCAAGTATGGGCGATGTTCCAAGTATAGTTAAACTACGTGAAGCACGAGTGAGGGCTACGTATAAGTTTTTTCTGTTCAACCCATTTGCATTAATGATGATTACATGGTCAAACTCTAGCCCCTTAACTAACAATGTTCGGCTGATGACATAGCGGCCCGGAGCTCGACCAGTTCGGCGCGTCCGATCTCTTGTGCGGATAGCTGCTTCTTCAAGGCTAGCATGTTGCCCTACTTCATATTCCCTCAGAGCATTCAACATTTCCTGAAAGAGTTCGTAACGAGCTTTTTTAACACCAGGCATCCCTACAAACGATACAAGAGCCTTGCGCACTGATAAGAGAGAACCATCTACGGCAATAACTGCTAAGGCATTTAACTGTTCCTGATGCTGGTACTGCCGATTCTGAAGACCACGTCCATTAAAAATCCTGGTAGCAGTTCTTCCTAACGTTTTGACATTAGTTAGGCAAAGGCAGCCAAACTCAAAGGTAGACTTAGCTAATACTTGACTATTTGGAGCTTCGTCAAACTCTTTTGCGGCCTGAAAGAGGGCGTTACACTCAATAGTTTCCGGAGATCTGAATTTTCCTCCAGTCTTACGGGCTATCCCGTGACACTGGTGCTCCCAGCTATGGATGGCTAGCAATGTCTCGTCGTTCGGACAGTTTGCCAACATGCAGGTCTCTCTTTGTATGTCCTCTCTCTGTCGTAAATCAATTGGGAGTTGGATAAATCTAACACAGTCAGCTGGTGCATCACGCAGGTCAACTGATCGACCTGTTTCCAATCTCTCACGTACCATTAGAAGCCAAACTCCAAGAGCGGGATTCTTTTCCGCCCATCGGTGTGGTTCATCCAGGCGAGGAAGTTCATTAAAGTGAGGTACAACGTCAGTTCCCCAATTGATAATTCCTGAACCTTCAAAATCAAATATTCCTTGCAGAGGGTCCCCCAGAATACGCGTTGGCAGGATATCGACAATCTTTAGGATTATCTCATGTTGTAAAGGAGAGCAGTCTTGATACTCATCTACATAAACGGCGTCAAACGATGCCCTTATGACCGTTTTTATAGCTTCAATGGAAAGAAGGTGTGCCGTAGCCAAATAGACTAAGTTCCATTGCTCATTTACAGGTCGTTGAGTAGTGATGCCCGAAGTATTCGGAAAAGAGAGTGCAAGCCTCAAGCTCCAGCCCGCGATAGTATCAACTTCATAGGTTGAAGCGGCAGATCCGAGCAATTTTAACCGCTTACGAAGCACATCAACACCTGCATAGGTATGCGTCAGGATCAGACTTCGGTGGGTTGCATCAAGATGGACCGCTGCGGCGATTAGTTGTGTCTTGCCACAACCTGCGGGGGCAATAACAAACGCTCTATCAGCTTCAAGGAGCATCGCTGCATTAGTCATAAATCCATTCCTTTAGCTGTATTATGCCAACACCCAGAGGTTTCTCTGTAACAGCGTCCCAGTAGTGCGTGACAAGTTCGCCAAGCTTTTCTGCATGATATATCGGTTTAAACCAATTCTTTTCCTTAGCTGCTTTTGCAAAAGCCATTCGGACCTGATCCTCACTGGGAAAGTGAGTTCTCCATTCTTCCGGATTAATTGGCACCTCTGCGGGTGTGCATTCTAATTGATTGGCTAATATAGCCTTGACATGGTCTTCACTTTGCGATTCGAGCGCTACACATGCCATCGCGACAAATCCATCCCATGGCAGATCAAGAACTATGCGCTCTTCTATCGACACATTGCCTACCCATAAGATAGTACGAACACCTGCACGTTCTAAAACAGTTTTGTCTGGGTTTAGCGGAACATCCGAGTCACCAAAATATGCCGTTCTGTAACCAAGATTAGCAAATTTCATGGCTGTATCCGGCCCAATCGTGTTGCCTTGTCCGTCGGCAAGAACAGCACCAACATACGCGAAAGGATACTCTGTATCCGACCACCACGTATCAAGTGCTCTGCAAAATCCGATTTCCGTCTTACCCTCGCAAACAATAATCTTACGGGCAAGAAAGGCATCCGGGTTTGTTCTAATAAGCGGCCGTAACACTTGGTCCGGGCATTTAATATCTGTAATACCGTTAATGGAGCGTACGACTCTCAAGTCAGCAGGCTCAAGTTCGCGCAACGCAACTGGCGAATGGGTGGTTAAAAATACCTGATTAGCAGTATCGGTCGCAGCACCACCGCCCTCAGTATTGCCTGCAACGATAGTTTCCTGAAGGCGTATACCATCCCGAAGAACGTGTAACAATCTCCGCACACGGTGCGGCTCAAGTCCATGCTCTATCTCGTCAATCAGCGTGATGCCACCTATACGGCCAGCCTCATGCTGTAGACCCATAGTCAACAACCGACTTGTACCAAGACCAGCCTGTCGCATAGGAATCGGTCCATCGTGGAGCGCCAAGATACTTGCGCCAATACTTACACTGCGAACATCGAGGTGAGGCACAAAACCGGCCTCGGTCCTTGCAGCAACACCGAGATTTCTACCGATCGATTCAGCGTTTTGGGCAGATAGCTTGAATAGTGGGAGATCATCAGGGTTCAGTGATGCCTTGGCCTGACGTCTTGCAGCGGCCAGGATTGAGCGAACATCCTCTCGTTCTTCCATCAAGCGCGTTAGTACAGAGCCTTGCCCCCAGGAAAACTGCCAATCAGCATAATCACGAATTCGCGACACACCGATTTTAGCACGGTCGAAGGAAGAAATTTGTTTCCCTTCCGGATTCCTGTCATTTACCACCAACCACGTGGGCTCAAGTGTATTATCGACCCTTAGTTGAATCGTAAGTACGGGCTGATCATTCTCCACGGGTTCATCCCGGATACCCATTCCATTATCCCAACCTCTTATTAAATAGCCGAATTTAGCTTACGAAAGCAAATCAGTCGGAATTTCTCCAATTGTTATACTAATGAGAATAGGGTTATCTGTGTCTGCATTGTAGAAGTCAGCATCATCGAAGGTAACGTTTCGGCGTGGTGTTATCGCCAGCTCAATCGCATCCAGAATCGTTGATTTTGTGGAATCACCTGGACCAATAAGGCACACAAACCGCCCATTAACATTCCAGTCAAGTTGGTTTATCCCACGAAAGTGCTGCACCTTAAGGTTTTTAATATCCATAGTAATAAACACCTACTTTATTGAAACTGATATAGTGAGTGGGTCAAAAAGCTTTTATATACTGTCTCTATAATGCCTAATTAAGGACTACGCATGAAATCACCTTACCCTAAATACCTTCATCACTTCATCACCAAGGTGGTTGATGACCTTGACGGCGATGCGCCCGCTCTTAGGCTTATCGAATGGTCGGGATGTATCGCTATGTAACGTTTCCCAAGCATCAGCGTTGATCTCGGCCTTGAGTGTAGTCTTCAGTGCTTTGTAGGGATCATCTGCACCGAGGAAGTAAGCATGACGCACAAAGAAACTCTCCTCGTTGTAGTCAGTGTCGATGAACCAGCAAGCGATTCCCTCAGCCCCATCACTGCGGACCTCACCTGTGTTGGGATGGAAAACGTCTACTCCATTAATTTTCACTTGTATTTGTCCGTCCTCAGCGTCGAGAATATCTATGTCCGGCTCACCGAAGATGACGAAAAGGTTGCCCTTGCCGGTGTTCTTCAGGTCGTCAGCCATGTGCAGGTCGGCGTTCATCCGGGCCTTGAGCACCGGGATCCGGCCGAGCTTGTTGAATTCTGATGAGTGGGCGTCGTAATTGAAGGCACAGGAGATGAGCACATCAAAGTCCGCATCGCCAGCCTCGCGGGCGGCGGCGACAAGATCGGGGCGGGACACAGTACCGAATTCAGGACCGATGAAGATCGCGGCACGTTTCTCAGTGGCTGCTTCCTCGTCGCCCTCAATATAGCAACCTTGTGCGCAAACCAGTTCCCCCGGCCAGGGCGTGATCGAAGAGAAACTGATTTTGTCTTCCTTATGGGCTTGCTGCACACCAGCTGTCTTGAGGTTTTCAAGAATCATCTTTACGAAATCCTGCTCCTCACCATAGCCTGCTGCTGATTCCGCAAGTCCGTCAATCAGCTCGTCATTCTCATCCACTACCAGCACACGGTGCGGGGATAGACTCTCAACTGTGAAAGGCCCGGCGACACGAACCTTCTTTTTGTCCTCGTACGGCTTGTCGTAAAGATACTCGTTGTCGGCTTTAGAGGAGATAGACGCATCGATCTCCCTCTGCCGGGAGATGCGCTGCTCCCACCACTTCGCGTGCAGCTCTTTCGCTTTATCAGTCCACTTGTCCTCGGCGTCGCGGGGGATTTCCCAATCTTCCCACTTCTTGCCTAGAGCTTTGTTGATCCTTTCGCGCAGCGGTTCCAGCACCTCCTGGAACTTCTCCCAGATAACGTCGATCTCGGCGTTGTTAGCTATAGACTTGAGGGTTACATGAGGCACCCGCTCATAAACAAAGCCTTGGCGGATATCACCTCGGGGTGGGACCTCCGACGGTGTAGTACGTGTAACCTCTGCCACTTTAAGCTGACCATCACGGCTATCCGCGAGTAGGTAGTATGAGTAGCGGGCACCCATGATCCTTGCGCGGGCAAGAGCAAGAGCGACACGTGATGTGTCGATAGTGATCCAACGTCGTCCCCATTGCTCGGCTACATAAGCTGTAGTACCAGAACCACAGGTCGGGTCAAGCACAAGGTCACCGGGATCAGTCACCATGAGTATGCAACGTTCAATAAGCTTCTGGGAAGTCTGAACTATGTAGTGTTTTTGCTCTGTGAGGCCCGTTGCTAGAACGTCGTCCCATATGTTGTTAATTGGGATAGCATTAAAATCCTTGAGGAAACGTCGATACATAAGCGATCGACCGATCGGCTTCAGCCGCCCCGCCTTGGCGAGTCTTTGCATTCCATTGGGGTAATTAGGCTTCCAGTGACTTGACGAAGAAGGATTAAAATTTACACCCTCAAACTCAAAAGGCGTTGGTTCCTTCGGTGCACCTTGTCCAGTGAGATTATCAGCCGCAAAAACCTGTGACGTTTTGGGTGAAATGCTGTCGTTGGTTATTCGTCGATCAGCTAATCTATCATCTCGTAACCAAACGTATTGGGTAGTACCCCTCGCGCCCAACACTTTATCAAGAAACAAATTGCGATACTTGGTATTTAATGTATTCTTACCATACATCAAGACATAATCGCAAATCCCGGATAGGTATTTTGCTGCTTGGCCACTGGTCTTCAGGCATACAATATCTGCGATTAAATTATGCTCGCCAAATACCTCATCAAGAAGGGCTTTTATACGGTGTACATTCTCATCCCCAATCTGCACAAAGATTGACCCGGAATCCGCCAACAAATCCCTCGCCACAGTGAGCCGATCCCGTAGATAAGTCAGGTACGAGTGAATCCCATCCCGCCATGTATCGCGGAATGCCTTAACCTGCTCCGGCTCACGGGTGATATGGTCAACATTGCCGTCTTTCACATCCCGACTCGTCGTAGACCACTGAAAATTGGAGTTGAACTTAATACCGTAGGGCGGATCAATATAGATGCACTGAACCTTGCCGCGCAAGCCTTCCCGTTCAGCCAGCGACGCCATCACTTGCAGGCTGTCTCCAAGGATCATCCGGTTCGTCCAGTTGGCGTCGTGCTGGTAGAACTCGGTTCTGGCGTTGTCGTCCGACAGCCCGTTGAAATCAGCGAA
>CAZIYV010000036.1:0-25918 GCA_964543575.1 uncultured Pelotomaculum sp. | reverse complement strand
GGACTGCAAATCCTCCATTCCCCAGTTCAAATCTGGGTGTCGCCTCCAAAAGCGTAATGACGGCCTTCTCGTTAAAGGGATTGGCCGTTTTTTGTTTGCGTTTTAGCTATGGTCCACCGGCCATGAATCGCCTCCCTGCAGGGCAGTGGACTGCAAAAAAAGGGAGGTTTTTTAATTGGGAAAGTTACTCAAAGTGACGGTTACTCAAAACAGGGACTGGGAAGATGCTTTTGAGGAGTTTCTTATGTTCAAAAAAGCGGAGGGAATATCGCCGCTAACATTTAAGGACTATCACAAGCGGGTTAAGAGGTTTTTTAAACTCTATCCTGACTCCTGGGGTGATTATGGAAGGCTCCGTTCTGCAGTGATCAAGTATTTTGCTTCTCTTACCGACAATGCCCCGGCCACTTTTAACCTACCACTTGCATATTTGCGGTGTTTTTTTAGCTGGTGTGTTGAGGAAGGGTTATTACCGGCGAATCCTACAGGCAGCCTGAAGAAAAAGAAAGACGCAGGAAAGGCCAGGGATGTTGATGCCGCAGTCTTACGTAAACTCCTGGATTTGCCTGCACGCGATACTTTTACCGGTATTCGTGATTATGCCTTAATTCTTCTACAGCTTGACACCGGGATACGGCCAGGGGAGGCACTGCAGTTATTACCGGGACATATAAACCTTCGCTCACTTGAGGTGAACATTCCAACAGGAGCGGCTAAAACCAGGGTTAGCCGTACAGTATGCGTCAGCCAGCCCACATTGAAAGCCCTCCGTAGACTCCTGGAATGCCGTCCAGCGGCCTGGAAAGATACTGTGCCGTTGTTTGCCAGCCAGGACGGTGCAAAGTTTAATGAGACGTCCTGGGGCCGCAGGATTAAGAGTTACGGAGACAAGATAGGAGCTTACGTTACGCCGTACATGCTCCGGCATTCGTCAGCTATAATGTACCTCCGTAACGGCGGCCATGTCCTTGGTTTACAGCGGACATTGGGGCACACAAACCTTGCAATGACAAAGCGGTATGTTAACCTGACGCAGGACGATATGAAGGAACAACATACTATTGCCAGCCCGGTAAACAGCCTTTTGCCGCAGCGTCAACGGGTTAGGAAGGTTGGGAAGTAAAAGAACAGAATAACTGATACTCTACCCGGCCATGTGCCGGGTTTTTCCTTCTACAAATAGACTATCTTAAAGCGGCATCACTGGTTCCCAGGGGTGGAAGGCGTGCAAGGCCCGGCCAGATTTAAAAAACGGTTCCCTACTCATATCCATTGGGAGTTTGCAGGCAAATGAACTTTTAGTAGTAGTTTTTTAATATCAGGGCTCTGAGTAGCACTTCCTAAAAATTGTTAGCCATGATCGACATTATTTCAGTTGTCTTTTTTTACCTATTGCAACATTTTCATGGCCTGACTGAGGCATATTTTGGGTAGAGCATGGTTCTTTCCAGTTTTATTCTATAAGGGTGTAATCGACCGCTACTGTGCGTTATTTTGGCATTATTATGAAATATTTTCATTGGGAAAAGGATAATTCTATTCCCCGTGGTAATTATTAAAATAAAGCATATTACAACTGGTGTTAAATACCTGTAGGCTAATAGCTATATATATTAAAAACCGTTACATGCTGGGAAATACAAAATTTCATAGAAGGGTGATTTTATGTATTTTAAGGAACTAGCTAATGACAGAATAATTTTGCAAAAAAGCAATGGACATAGAATTGAAAATATTATGGCAAATGTACAACCTAACCTCATTTTTATTGATGATGCATCAATTCCAATTGAGGAAGGTGACAGAATATTAAGAGTGCTTCCCAATAAATTAACCGAATCTTATATCGTACTTGATAGAGGATTTTATTCTGGAATTAATAATATTAGGTCTCATTATCAAGTGAAAGTAAGAAAAGAAACAACAAATGTTCAGCCTTCTTCACAAAAAACAGATGTTAATAATTTTTTTGGAGATGTTGTAAATACTCAAATTCAGCAAGATGTGAAGAACTCACAGCAATCCCAAACAATTACCTATGACGAACAGACTAGAGCTAGAATTATAAAATATCTAAAAAAACTAGAAGATAATGTTGATCAGGTTGGGTTAGATGAGGGTAATCTCCGAATCATAAAGGATAATTCATGCGTATTAGAGCACGAAGTAACTAAACAAAATAGTAGCCCTGGAATTGTTAAAGAGGCATTTGCAACTATTCGAAATATTCTTGAAGGGGCAACTGGTAGCTTAATAGCCGCAGGTCTTTTATACGAAATGAGTAGAATATTTTAATGAGGTGATTATTTATGTCATATATAGTTATTGAACTTCAAAAAGAAACATTAGACCCTAATATCAGAATAGTAGATTTATTAAGAAAATCACTTGTAGTTGCGAAGAAACTCAAATTAATTGATTTTGAAAATTGGATCAATCTAGAATTAAACGGTTATTATGAAACGGATATAGATATTCCTAAATATCGTCATGTTGTTGGACAGTTAAAGGCTTGGAATCCATATAATGGATGGGTGCCAACAATCTTTCGAGGAAACGATGAACTTAACAAACTAATAACTAATAAAAAAATTGCCGATCCCATATCGAATATAGAATCGCTTATGAAAGAAGATACTAATGAATTATGCTGTGCATTTACTGCAAGCGTAGAAAAAGAATTAGGAGATATGTTTGATTTCGTTACTACATACAAATTATTTATTAGTAAATCGCAATTTCAGGTAATACTTGAAGCGGTAAGAACCGCAATATTAAAATGGTCCCTGCAATTGGAAAGCGATGGTGTATTAGGGGAGGAAATGGTTTTTAATCAAAAAGAA
This sequence comes from uncultured Pelotomaculum sp., assembly GCA_964543575.1. Classification (GTDB taxonomy): domain Bacteria; phylum Bacillota; class Desulfotomaculia; order Desulfotomaculales; family Pelotomaculaceae; genus Pelotomaculum_B. The sequence continues at coordinate 23,075 of CAZIYV010000036.1, read as the reverse complement.
AAAGAAGTGGCAACTTCCAAAAACTATACAGTTAATAATTTTTATGGTGATGTTAGAAATTCACAAATACAACAACTCACTTCTGATTCCCAGCAGAAATAATACCATTATTAATTTATGGGAAGGTTTTTGTTTAGCCTTGTACTAGCCAATTTAACTGTCTTACCTTAGGTATGCCTCAATCACCGTAGGATTACCAGGCTAGTCCACCTTTCCACCGCTATAGTGCTGTGAGTTAAAACTCATTAAGTAACCTGCAAACGAACCGCTACCGTCCTGTTTCCTAGTTTTACCTGGGAGGCACATTAAATCTAACAGCAAAATAGTTGCCATCCATACTGCTTAAAAACTCTTCACCGCCTTTTTCAGTTCCAAAATAAACACGCTGGCCATATTCTTTAATCTCCATTTTACCGCCGCTGGAAAAAACGACAAAAGATCGTTCATATCCTTTATCCTGTTCAAATTTCCTTTCCAGCCGTTCAAGTCTATTCTTTAACATATGATCTTCCTTTCAATGTTTCTTTCCAGGGTGTTTATGCGGTCAGAGAGATCATCGGTTTCGACGGCTTTTAGGGCAGCGTCCAGGATAGCACGGGCAGCCGCGATCCTGGCCGACGCCGGAGTTTCACTGTCATTCATAACCTGTCGCAGCACTTCAACCGCTTCCGAACATATCTGGCTTAGCCGGGCAACAGCGTTACTGACAGCCTGCCGCCGGGCTGCCAAATAGGCAGCTTTAAAACCCTCTTCTTTTAACCACCGATGCAGAGTTACCTCAGAAATGCCGGTTTTTGTCGCTGCCGCCTGAATTGTCGGGTATGCCAGCAGCGAAATGATAGCCTTCTCCTTAAGCCTGGATATTTTCTGGCCACCTGCCATTTATTAACACCGCCTTTCACTGAAAATCAGATTTTATCATTTTGGACGAAGGTGTGACGATATAGTAATACCTTTGAATATCACTTCCAGACCTGTAGTTAGGGAAACCAGTTTCTGAAGGCCCACCGGGGGGAGTTGATGTACCCCCCCCAGGTGGCCTCTGCTGTGCATCCTACTACGGGCGTTATACGTAGGTAAACCCTTTCGGCGGTCTTAGCTTCTTGGCCCCCTTAACAGGCTCCTTTGCATAGTCCTCCCACCGGCCATTGAGGAAGGTATTGCCGTGCATAACATACTTTTCCTCAACGCCCTCGGTTTCGATCTCTTTAATATACCTGTCCCGGTACAAAGTGAGTTCCGCCGCTGTTTTACCCTCCTTTCGAAGCTTCATCCAGGCTTCTCTTGCTTTGGCCTTACCTCTTTTAGCCGGATATTCTTCCCACCATATTTTAAATTCAGCGGCGTCGGGTATATTTATATCTGTGTTATTCTTATGTGTAGTCTCTGGTAATGGTAGGGTCAAGTTGTCCTCCTCTACGGGACAATTTGTCCCTATGGACGGGCCATTCTGACCCAATGGACGGGACACTGCCATGGTTTTTTCTTCTACTTTTTCATAATTGATAGTGTACCAGTTTGTTTTATCTATCTTCAGCTTGTTGAAGTTGCCAATTTCAATAAGCCCAGTTTCTTTTAAACCTTTTATAACTCGTTTTATAGTTTTTTCGCTCCAAAATGGAAACTGTTCCTGCCAATCTTTGTATGTGTTATAGATCCACCTGACTCCGTTTCTCATATGGCCGGATTTTTGCAGCCAGTAGTGAATTTGCTGAAGTACAATTGCCCCGTTTAAACCAACAACCCTGGCCAGGGAAGGGCTTATTACTAACGGTGGTTCATTAAAAAGAAGTTGACTCAGCCCTATCACCTCCAATGTATTTGTATTGTTTACATTTCATCCCAGTCTGGTAGGGGATAAAAGTTAACATGCTGCCGTTACTGCAGCCGGTAAAGCCTTCTTTTCCTTTCTACTCCATCCATCCAAAACAAGGTAATACCGCTCTCCAAAACCGCCTATTTTAGCCTTAATTCCTTTAGTTTTTACTTTTTCAAGGCTGGCCTCATAGATATCACCACTATCTTCAAGCAGCCTGATCGTGCCGCAGCCGAGGCAGTCGAGTTGCTCAATATAAGCTACGTCCAGGCCATAAGCACCGCCGCCTCCAAACTTCCATAGACGGTCACGCCGCTTAACTTTTTTTTCAAAAACATTATCCTTGAGTATACCCGCGGAGATCCGTTTCCCTTTAAATTTTACGAAAATATTCAATTAGTTTTCCTCCTTAGATTTAAGTATGCGGGTGATTTCGGATGCCGGAATAAGAGTACGTTTGCCAAAAATGACGGTCTTAACCTGACCTTGCTCTATCGCCAGCTTAATTGTCGGATACGTCACACTCAGTTCTTCCGCCGCCTTCTGTATTGGTAGCAGTTTTTTTATCTTTATCACTCCTTCCTTAGAAAATAAAAAAGGAGAACACCCAGGCTGATATCAACCTGAATGTCTCCTTATCGTTCTCGATTGGGGAGAAAACAGTATTAAATTATACTTAAATTATACTAAAAAACCTCAAGAAAGTCAATAAATCTCAAGGGTTTCATGCCACAAGGGCAGCACTGGGAACCCGGTTTTTACGAGGGCCGGGGGCTGGAAGCCTGCCCCCCTGAGGTGGCCGGGATTCACCGCCCGCAATGAAATGGCATTGACCACATTACCGGGAATGGGACGGGTAACGGTTCACTTTTTGGTTTTGTGGTGAGACTCAACCTACACCGGCGGCACTTAACCAGCAGCCAAAAGGCGGTTGTGGCTGTGGAAATACTGCTGTGGCTGGAGACAGGGGCCAGGGAAAGGCAAAGGCAGGCCGGTGGTGATCGTGGCAATCAATACACAGGTGGTAAAGTGGCGGTTACCCAAAAATTTGGGGAAGCGCCATTTAGACACTTGACAGGTTATCAGCATCAAAAAGTCCGGCAGCTTGGAAATTCCAATCCCACATGAGTAGGGAGCCCAGTTTTTACGAAGTTCAGGAGCCTGGACGCCTATCCCCCCGGTGGTAGGGAGGTTGGTCATGCTGGCAGGGTGGTGTGTGTAAAACCGACTGTCAAGAATGGGACAGCAGCGGTTCGCTTGTCGGCTTTATGATAAGCCTCAACCTGCATAGGCGGCACTTGACCAGCAGCCAGAAGGCGGTTGTTGCCGTGGAAGTGCTGCCGTGGTTGGAGGCAGAGGCAAAAGAAAGACAACGGTGTGGCCAAGGAGGGGTTTTGCTTACTCAATAATTTGAGGAAGCAACGAACCGCAATGAGAATACCGCAAACTTCTAGGTCGCCAAACTTATCGGACACTTGCTCAAAAGTTTGAGTAAGTGATAAGGGTAGACAAAAAATTCACTACCCAGAAGAACAGTAGGCAAAAAGCAGCCCAAGCCGCCATATACACTGGTATTAGCCACAGCGTTTAAGCGAAGAGCGAGTCGTAGAGGGCAGTTAAAAAATTGACTACCCGGAAGAGTAGCAAGTCAACCCGCCTATGCCCCCAATTTTCCGGACTTCCGCCTCCGCCGTATTAAGATTGTCCCCCGCCTATGATATTTTTGGTTTGTTAAGTTAAATATTGTTGAGTTATCAAAATATATAGTATAAAATAGAAAATACTTGAAAAATGAATGGCTTAAAAATAAGGAGGTAATGTTATGCCTGAATGTCATGAAGACCATCGTTATGATGAAATTTTTACTACCCTTCCTGATGATCAGGGAGGTGCTGGGAGGCACAAATGTGCTGGTTGTGCATATGACGAGGGTTATAGACAAGGTCTTTTACGTGCTGAACAGATAACAATGGATTTTAGAGCACTTCCAAATAGCCAGGCTGGAAGGATCAGGCATAAAAGCCCACATGCAGCATTCGCTCTTGGTTACTTTGAGGGTGTAAGAGATTCATACGAAACTTAAATCTAGATTAATATATCTAAAAATTAGTTTAGATGCTGCTTATATATACCAGCAGGAGAGTAGAACCGTTGAGCTGGAACCCAGTTTTTAAGGCTGGCCGGGGGCTTGGTCAACCTACCCCGTCGGGGGTTACCTGGCCAACATTGTCTGGGAAAACAGGTTTAAACCACATTACCGGGAGTGGGACCTCAGCGGCTCACATGTCGGTTTTGTGATATGCCTTAAATTGAACCTGCATTATTTAACCAGCAGCCAAAAGGCGGTTGTGGCTGTGGAAATACTGCTGTGGCTGGAGACAGGGGCCAGGGAAAGACAGGTTAAATTAGCAGGCACAAGACCAAACAAAGACCTTCCCCAAAAAATTGGGGAAGGTAGCAAACATGGAAATGAGTCAACAGCCTTGGCCGCCAAACTGACAGGCACAAACCGGCAGTATGTTTCCGACGCTAAGCAGATTTCCTGCTCTTGATAATTATAAGAAATTTGCCGCTGGACGGAATGAACAAAGCGGCATACACTGACGACAGCTATGTGCGGAGAATTACAGCCGAATTGATACCGGCTAAAGAAGAGAGGGCAGCGGTCACAATCCGGGAAATAGAAAAGTCCACCGGTTAAAGTAGACGCCTCTCTCCCACATACTTTTTTTACATTTCTTCCGCCTGTTTACCGGTAGAACGCTGCAATGTTTGTACCGCGTTCAAAGCAGGCGAATTTTAAGCGGCGATGTAAGTCAACGGGTAATTTGACCAGGGTATTTACCATCGTTTTTCTCTTTCTCCATGTGATACCTCCTTCTTGAGGACTACTGTACTTTAATACTTCAAGAAAAGCCTGGTTCCTTCCTAGCCATAAAACATTATGATGTAAAGCAACGTATCGATGGGCCGTCCATACTCTCCCGGTGCGTTCATGCTTTTATTAATTGGAATTTCAGCAGGCACAAAAATAACAATGCTAAAATGCTTGTGAAGTGTAATTAATCTATTTCTTAGGATAACTATTTAAAAATCTTTCAAAATAAGCACAAAATTTTTGTAAGCAATGTTGCTTTTAAGAATCAATTGCTCTGTAGGTGAAATGGCTGTCAAAACATATAAAAAGGAATTGAATATGGTTCACGGACGTCCAGGAATCACAATACCTAAACCCAATCTGAACAAACGTGGAATTTCAAACTTCGTAGCTGCGGAAACTACGCTGGCATTAGGAGTTAATATGCCTGTTTCATAAAGCTGTCGTATCATATCCTCTTTTAAAGGATTTAGTCCTTCCATTAAATCGAACAGCTCCTCCTTAGTAAATTCAGCTTTAGTCTTACCTTCAAAGCGTTGAAAATGTTCGCTAAGCCAACTAAACTCACTTAAGTACGATTCCACCTTTGTTTTCGATACAAGAGGAAATGCTTGCCTGACAGAAAGACCATTAATCAAAGGTTCATCTTCTATAAGCTCCTCATCCTTTGTTGTTTCTAATTCTAATTGTTTTGCAAAGTTGCAAAAGTTTATCAATTCTCTAGGATATACACCCCCTTGTCCATCGGTAGTTCTATCAATCATATAATTTAACGTTGGGGCTTCCCTTACACCTGAATAAGCTCTTTGATCAAAAATCGCATAAAAGCATTGCTCATAGCTTTTGGAAATATTGTCTAATTTTTTTCTATTAAGTATTAAACTCTTTATCTCATCATTCAAACAAGCACGTTTAACCAATAACCCGCATAAGTTTTTATAATTCCAATTTAAAGTAATTTTTTTGTCAGTAAGGTGGCTTTTATTTACAAAGTTTAAAGTTTCCCAAATGTCTGCACGAAGAAATATCTTAATCTTTATATTCGAAAATCGAGATATAAAATCAATTAAAGTTAAAAATAGCCCTTCAATACATTTCTTCCTAACTAAATGCCTTTCTGAAAACAATTCATCAATCTTATCCAATAATATCCATACAGTCTTTCCTTTTTGATAAAGAAAAGAATTTATTTCTTTTAGTGCTTCAAGTGCAGCAATTTTTTTGCTTTTTGAAACACGAATACTAACGTCTTTGAAGCTAATTTCCTCTATTTGTGGGACATCTCCGATTATAAAACTATACATACTTTTAAAAAGTCCAATAATGCGATAATCATTAATCTTATTAGATTTAATTAATAGACTTTTGCAATTAAAGCCACAAACTAGATTTTCTTGTTCATAAAGTCCATAAACTAATTTATAAACAAGGTATATTTTCCATGCAGATTCAAAATCGAAATTGTCTTCCTGCATACTGGAATAGATTTCTGCATAATCCATATTGGGAATATCTTTAAAGCCTGTACCCGGTATAATGTAAGTATCACAGAGTGTTTCACCAGACATGTTGCGAGCACTATCTTCAAACACAGTAAAAAGTCGAAAAAGTGCACTTTTCCCTGCACCTTTAGCTCCGAGTATAACAGAAGTATCCTTATTTATAAATTTACTAAAGTCGTCAGTCTGAATAAATACTCTATCAAGAGCTTCTTCTGATTCTGAATCAACTTTTCCAAAGTCTAATAAAAATAACAAATGCTTTTTATTTACCATTATATTTCCCCCATTATCTATTTTAATTGTAGTATTATCCAAGTTCCAATTATAGACACAATATGTCTGGTTTATGGATAGTTTTTATAGTTTAGAGACTAGTATTTGATACAATTCATATAGCGTTTTTTCGTCATGAATAAATGCCTTATATTCAGTTATTTTATAAAATTTGAAATATTCATAAGGCATATATTCATGGTCCAAATATATTAAACCCTTATTTAATACGCATACCAGGTTTACAAGAGTTTTTGGCTTTTCCATTTCTGCTAGGGTATTATTTAGATTGCGGCTTAATGAATCAAGGCTGTTTCGTTCCAACTCATACGCAAATATTATCGTGAAAGGTTTCCTTGGTGGCTCAAAATAATTATTTACTGGAGGAGGAATAAGATCAATCACTGACTGGATATTGTCGATTCCCTCGATTAGTTTCGTTTTTGAGAGCTTTGACTTTATTTCAATAATACCTAGAAGGCTTTCCGCAGGTATAAGTTTAATGTCATCCTCTAAGGGGAGACCGTTTGTTGCATCTGCATCATAAGCTATTATATCGACCTGCTTGCTTTGCTGATCCTCACAAAAAACATGCCCTGAGCATAACCCTACCCTTTTGGGCAGGATGCCACGCAGAAACGACTTCAAAACAACTTCACGCCCAGCACCAACTGTAGGGGAATGCTTTGAGTTCCCGCACTTTCTGTATTTAGATATTAATTCCTCTGATGCATCAATAAAGTACTTTTCCAATTATGTCACCTTATAAAAAGAATTAATACTCTCGTAAATTAATGCCTGGTCCCTTTTAAAAAAACAACTATACGATATATCGGGTCTTTTAAAACAAACTATTTCCTTCGTTAAATGTAATATTTTCCACGGTGAAAAAAACTCTCCTTTCACCCAATGAAAAATTGCCACAATTATGTCAATAAATATCTGAAAGAAGGTCACTAAAGACCTGGAAATTCCTAATCCAAACAGGAGTAGGGAACCCGGTTTTCGCGGGGTGCCGGGGGCCTGGACGCCTGCCCCCCTGGGGGTGGGGGGTGCCTGGCCAACATTGTCAATGAAACAGGTTAATACCACAATACCGGGAGTGGGACAGCAGCGGTTCTCTTACCTGTTTTGTGGTGTCCCTAAACCTTCACCGGCGACATTTAACCAGCGGCCAATAGGCGGTTGTGGCTTTGGAAATACTGCCGTGGTTAAAAGTGGAAGCAAAAGAAAGACAAGGCGAACGAACTGACATTACGCAAAAAATTGCGGGAAGTTACGGTGAGGCAAGAGAGCAGGCCGCCAAACTGACCGGCACAAACCGGCAGTATGTTTCCGATGCCAGGCAAGTTCAAAGGAAGTACCCCGAAAAATTACTGGACAAGATCTCGGTTTAAGTAGGTTTATAAAGTCCAAACAGTCCTATAACCGGAATGGGTGGACACATAGAAAGGTTTCCCTTCTTTATTCAACTTCATCAAATTCAGCAAAATCAATTTGTTGTTTATCAGCTGGGAATGCTCGTGCAAAGAGCCTTTTAAATGCTGCCCAGTTTGGCGATACTCTCATAATGGCAATTAACTGGAGCAGGTGATCCCTTAAATCAGGTTGTCCAATGTCTGCAGAAAGATGTTGAAAATGTGTTGCCTCACGCCTCCATGTTTTTTTGTTTTTGACAGGGTTTAACCTCCTAAGTTCTTCAAGAACCATTGGTGGTAATTTTTCATATACCAGTTGGTTTGTATACTTGCCGACTACTTTTGGCCGCTTTCTATCGATTGGGCTATAAGTCCACCCACGGAGGCGAAAAAGTTGGCGATAATATTCATCTGGGAACATCTTTGCCCATTTAAGGCGTTCCTCCGATAAATATTTTGCTAATAACTTATGTAATTCATCTCTATCGCGTGCGGCTTGAAAACCTGTTGCTTCGTCAACAAGAGCAATAATGCCTACTCTTGCAAAGCCCCGCATCAAGATTTCACATTTATCTGCGATATGCAATTGTTGTTTTTGTAAAGCACCTGCTTTCCTGGCGGCTAAAACTGTATCACAGATGTCAGCCAGAATTTGTGCATCATAGCCATATGCTAAATTGCCTCGGGTAGTTCGAAATTTAATTGGGTTTTCTATAACCTCGATTAATTCCTTGGGAACAAAGGGTTCCAATCCTTTACCAGACACAAATATTTGAAGCCGGTCACCGCCGCCTTTTGAGCTACCACCCCTAGCCATTCCAAGTGCACTTACCATTCCCCTATGGTGCAAAACCCTTCGACCGTCTTCAAGTACATAACATGGTATTTCTAGATCACCAATTTTAAGCGGATGGTCAGGAGACCCATGGGTAGCTTTAAGAATTTTTTCTTCGCTCATACCGTCACCTCTAACATATAAGTTTCGTTAACTTCAACTATGCCTTGAAGTAACTCTCTATGTTCTACCATAGCTTTGCAGATTCTCATTGCAATGTACCAGGCTGTATCTTTGTTAACGCTTAAATGCCTGGAAAGCTGACGTGATGAAATTCCATTCTTGGCATTAAGAACAATTGTTAAAGCCAAGAACCATTTTTGAAGAGGAAGTTTAGTTTTGTGAAATATTGTTCCAACCGTAACGCTGTAGCTTGTATTACAGGTATTGCAATGATGTCGGCGGTTAGTTTTGTAAGGTGTTGAGTTTTTGGAGTTGCAATAAGGACAGGTTGGTTTGCCTTTCCATCGTATTTTTTCTAATAGGTCAAGGCAATCGTCCTTAGTTGGGAAAAGGGCATATACCCTTGCAATGCCCAAAACATTATCACCCCCTGGGAAAGATTACATAGGAAAATATTAGCACAGTTCGACAGGACAAGTCAACAGTAAATCACTACCTTTAAATGGGACATTCCAAAAATTTTTGCTGAGGCAGAAGGAATATGAGAAAACCGGGCGAATTAATCACCAAAAGTATATAGTCCACCTGCCATAAAAGCAGGGAAAAGCGAGAAGACCAGGAATGACGCGGGTTTATAGCCAAGTGGCTAAGGCAGAGGACTGCAAATCCTCCATTCCCCAGTTCAAATCTGGGTGTCGCCTCCAAAAGCGTGAAAACCCAATGATAACAAGGGTTTGAAGGCCGTCTACTGTAATAGGTAGACGGCCTTTTGTGTTTACCGGGCTTTCGGCGGCAGAGGACTTGCGTACCTTTTCGAACGGTACTACTAGACCTTCCTCCAACTCAGACTTGGTCTCACTTATTTCCGAGAGATCTTTGGCTGTGAATTCTTCCTCGTCGTCTGCCGGGAAAACCATTGAAGTAAGTATTACCAAAAGGGCCTTTATACTGAAATGAAAGACTGTCAATTAACACAAGAGTTCGCCAGCTAAATAACTGATAAGGTTTGTCGGGGATGGCTCCTTGGCGAGCGCTTTTTTATCTAAATGAGTTGATATTTATTTATAGATATATTTACATGGGAGTTTTTCGTTCTTTTAATAAAGCAAAAGAAGGATTACTTTATTATCCATGGAAATTATTACATGCGAGCCCAAGGCTTAAACTGGTTTTTTGAATTCCTTATATAAATGCACATATAAATGATAAATATTTTTACTCGTTCTTGGAGTAAATGAAAAACAATTTTTTTTATTCCGGGCAATCGTTTGAAAAATATTTAGGTAGAGAAGGAGATAAATAATGGAAAAAGGATAAGAAAATTGCTATTACATCCCGGAAGTATTCAAATACGCCTCCGGATTTTTTTATTTCCCCCCCTGGTATCCAACTGCTGACTTAGCAGGCGATTAAGGGTCATCAGATTTCAAGGGTGTCAGTTGTTGGAAACTGACAGCTTTTTTGTTTTTACGTCAGATGACTGGCTGAAGGGGCTTTTTTGACATTTAAAGTCCTCTGCCGCATGTCTGTATTACACAATATGTTTAAAATGAATATTAATGTACAAAATAAATGTATAATATTCCGCATAAAGACGGATGTTTGAAGGGTGTTGCATTTTAGATATGAGAATAAAAAAGTTTATATACTATACTTTTTTTATACTGCAATTGTTAACTATTATTGCTTTAATAGGTAGCAATAAATTTGATAATGAAATTAAATTTAATTATATTAGAGATATATTATTCTTAATTGCGATTGTGTCTGTGTATATACTAATAGAAAATAAACATAGCATATGCGTCAGTAATTATATACGGGGTTGTGTGCTATTGTTATTGTTATTGCATACTTATGCCGGGAAGTATTGGGAACTATACATAACTTTGTCTACGTTTGATAAGATGATCCATGTGTTTGGAATTTATTCCCTGTCTATCTTTATTTATTCGATTATGAGTCAATTTACGCCAATGTCTTTTGCTTCCAAACTCAATAAATTCATATTTATAACCGTATTGGGATTTAGCTTAGGTGCGGTGTTTGAAATTATTGAATATATTGGAGATATAACGATTAACCCCAAAATGCATAACCAATCTGACCTGACTGATACGAATTTAGATTTGGTTGCCGATCTAGTTGGGACCTTAATAGCAGCATTTCATGTTTGTTTCACAAATATTGAGTCAAGGATGCTAAAATTTAAAAGATAATATTTGTATTCTAAAATGTTTAGAGCCGGTAAAGCCACCTGCGATAGGCAGCGGGTGGTTTTTCGTTTGGCTGAAAAAACAACAAGCACCATGCATGGTTGGTTGAATATTATGGAACAACGATCTGGAAAAATAAACAAGGGAGGGGACCTAAATGTTTACACTGGATTTGGCCTTGTTGCAAGCAATGGTTTTTTTGTTTGCGCTTATCGTTGTTAATGTAATTTTAGGAGTGGCCATTTCGATACGCCAGGGAAATTTTGAAATTGATAAACTGCCCCGTTTTTTAACCACGGAGGTTCTGCCTTACTATTTGTCTCTTGCCGCACTGTCTCTACTGGCCATGGTGCAGGATGTGCAGAACTACGGCACCAAGCCTTTAGCGTGGGCCTCAATTGTGGCGTATGGTTCAAGGATTGTATTTGTGGAAATTAGAAAGAAAGTGGTAGAACTGTTCGGACCGGTTGATACCGGCTCCGGTTAGACAGAGGCTGTCTCCGGATACAAGCAGGATTTCCGGTCTAGTGCTGGAAGTGTACCAGTAAACCTGGTTTCGCGGGGACTGGGAGTGTGGCAGCTATTACTATAGAAAAAGATGATTCATATGAAGAAATAAAATCATATACCTTTAATGAAAACGCCGATGAAGAATATGACAATGATGATCTGGAAGATGATGGGGAAACTCTGCCCCGGAGCACGGTATTATTACGCATTGTGGCCTTGATAACCGCTGTAGCGCTGCTGGGGCTGATTGTCTTTACCTCCTGGCCCAGTCTCAGGCCTCCTCTGATCGATCTGGCAAAGGATTCTTTTCAGCTTAAAAAAGATGTTGACACCAACCTGATGAAGGCGGTGGTGCAAATCAGCGTGCTTTCCCGCAGGCAGGGCTCTTCGGTCGCAGTGGAGCAAAAAACGGGGACAGGTTTTAATATCGGTCCGGATGGAGTGATTGTAACAAACTACCATGTGATTGAGGACGCCCTGAACATGGTTATAACATTTCCGGATGGTAAGGTTTATAAGGCTGAGCGCTGGTTGGGCAAGCCTGAATATGATCTGGCGGTGATAGCCCTGCAGGCGGAAGGGCTGCCTGTTATACCTGTCAACCAGGCCAGGCTGCCAGTTTCCGGGGATAAAATAATAGTTATCGGAAACCCTTTGTCGCTTAATAATATAGTGGTTGAGGGCAGAGTGGGAGCTTATGTGAAGATAATGGACAAACAAGGAAAAACCTTTAGTATAGACGCGCCCATTTACCCGGGTAACAGCGGCAGCCCGGTGCTCGACCTGAGCGGCCAGGTGGTGGGGGTGGTCTTTGGCAGCATGAAAGTGGCGTCAGACGGGATAGAAAAAGTTAACGGCCTGGCAGTGACCATAGATGAGGCTGACGATTTAATCAGCGCTTTGAATGACGGGTCAAAGCGAGAATAAAAACAATACTTTTTATATATAAAATTTGCTAACATAATAATTTTACAATTGCAAAAAATAAGAAGAAAATGACCTTCGGGAGGTATTAAGTTGATCAAAGATTTGACTGTTATGGAGCAGGATGCGCCGGATCTGATTAAAAATATCTCCACTGGCCTCATTCCTAAAGAATTGCAAAATTATGTGGCGCCTGCGTTAGAAGAATTCAGGAACGAAATGGCTGCGGAACTGGGGCTTTTCGATTATGAAAATACTGATAAAGGTGATTTGCCCTCAAGGGTAAATGGGAATGTTGGTGGAAACATGACCAGCAAGATGGTTAAATTTGCCGAAGCTGTGCTGGCCTGGAATTACAAAAACCGGCTAATGTTGAAAGGTTAAAGCTAACATAGTTGTTAACACCCGCTGCGAAGAGCGGGTGTTTTTATTTGCCTCCAAGTGCTAAAATAGTCCTATAAATGTATGCTTTATAGAACGGAATTGAAAAGTGGAGGGTTTTTCTTGTTATCAGAGAAACTGGCTGAATTTATCCTTGACATGCATTTTGCAGATTTGCCGGCTAATACAGTGCATATGGCCAAAATGGCTTTTTTAGACTGGCTGGGTTCAACCGCCGGCGGCGGCAAGGAGGCGCCCTTTCAAAAGGCTTACAAAGTGATCATGGGGCAGGGCGGATTTCCCCAGGCGACACTTTTAGCCACGGGGGAGAAGACATCATGTCTAAACGCGGCCCTGGCTAACGGACTGGCCTCCCATATTATTGAGTTGGATGATGTGCACCGGGCAGCTATTATCCATGCGGGAGCGGCAGTTATCCCCGCGGCTCTGGCTGTGGCCGAAATGAACGGTGCTGCCGGGAAACAGCTGCTTGAGGCCATTGTCGCGGGTTATGAAGCAGCCATACGGATTGGTGAGGCTGTTACCCCTTCCCATTACTTTTTCTGGCATACCACAGGCACCTGCGGGACTTTTGGCGCAGCCGCGGCGGCGGGAAAACTTCTGGGCTTAACCAGGGAGCAGCTGGTTTGGGCACTGGGTAATGCCGGCACACAGGCGGCGGGTCTGTGGGAGTTTTTAGCTGACGGAGCCATGTCCAAACACCTGCACCCTGGTAAAGCGGCACAAAACGGCGTATTGGCCGCCCTTCTGGCCAGGGAGGACTTTACCGGGGCCACACGCATACTGGAAGGCGAAAGAGGGTTCTGCCGGGCGACGGCAGACTGTTTTAATTTAAATAAGATATCTTCCGGTTTAGGTCAACCACCTTATAAAATTGAGGCTAATTCTTTTAAGATCCATGCATCCTGCCGGCATACCCACCCTGCGGTAGACGTGACCCTGAACTTGTTATCCTCTAACGTATTTATAGCGGCTGAAGTAGCGGGAATAAACATTCGCACATACGGCACGGCTCTAAATATTACTGGGAATTATAAGCCGTCCACAGTATACGCGGCCAAGTTCAGCCTGCCCTTCTGCGCGGCACTGGCTCTGAAAAAAAGACGCTGTGGTCTGGCCGACTTTACAGAAGAAGCTTTGTTTGACCCGGAAATCAGGAATTTGATGGATAGAGTAATCCTGATCAAGGATGAAGAACTGGATGCTCTGCATCCTGCCTGCTGGCCTACGATAGTGGAAATCAGCGACCGGACGGGCAGGATCTACCGGGGACGTACCGATTTTCCAAGAGGGGACCCCGAAAACCCTGTATCAACTGACGAACTGCTGGTAAAATTCCGCACCCTGGCAGAAGGTTCCTGGGGTGAAAAAATGGTGAATAAATTGGAGAAAGCAGTTCTGGAGCTGGAATATGTGGATAAAGTGAAAGATTTGTTTTAAGCATCCAGCCCCGGAATCAAAGTAGAAAATCTGAATGAGGCAGGATTGTTACAGTTTGTTGTTTTGCTTTTTCCAAATATAGGCGCCTATTTGATTCAGTGCTTTTTTTAGCCCCCCGGCGTCGCTTAGGGTGTAATCTTTTGCCCAGTAATCATACATCACTTCATTAAACTTCATGAAGCCGGATATTCCTGTAACAAAACTAAGATGGACATAGCCTATATGCCTCGGGTCGCAGTTGTGGTTCTGGTCATCTTTATGGGTTGTCCTGAAATCCCGCAGGGTATTGCCCTCATCTACCCAGGAAACAGTGCCTTCTTCCAGTAAGACTTCCTTTCCACATGTGTCGCAAATTAATTGCATTTCGTTTCTCTCCTTTTTCCCGGTTTATGTAATTTTAAACAAAAAGCTGCTGTTTATCAATCGTTCGCAAAGGAGAATTTTATAAAAATCCCTGTTTTAAATTAGTACTTAAAAAAAGGATTTTTCAAAGAAACGTCGAAATTTTATAAATCGGTAACAAATATTTACTTTTTTTTGGTGCTTATACTAAGGACTGGTTTATGTTGTTTTTCTATTTTCTATAATTTATAAACATAAATGAGAATTATTTAACATAAACCTTGTATGTTTCCCCTGTCAGGTCTCCTGCCTGTCTTGTTTTTAAATCTTATAAACACAGGGTCCTGCCGGATATTTTTTAGGATTTTATCCTACTTGGTATCTCTTTTGCAATAAAATAAAGATAGAGAAGATTTTATTCTTTGGAGGAGGGGATGTGATAATTAAAAATTTTAAAGAGCTATCTTGAGCGAGATAGCTTATTTTTTGGTAAGCCAGGATTTCACGTGTTTGTATTTTCAAGAACGGGGAATTAACGGCCTTACTGGAAGGAGGGAAAGGGAAAGGGTTTTAGGATCGTGTTTTTTGCAATGTGGTAGAGTCGATTTAAGGTATTTAGAAATCATTTTAGAAGTAATTAGCGTAGTGTCTGCCCGGTGTAGGGGGGTTTTAGGTCTGTAAAAGTCCCTTTGGGAAAGGAGAATAATATGGAACTTGCGAAAAATTTACAAACGACCTTAAATAGGTCATATGGCAAGACTGACTTGTATGTCGATCTCGCTCAGTCGATTAGCGGAGTTTTGCTCATAGGTTTCTTGTGGATGCATATGCTTTTTGTATCTACTATTATCATTGATAATGGAATTCTTTTTGACAAATTATCCAAAGGTCTGGATGAGTATTACTTGGCTCAATTTGGTATTCCTGCGACTATCCTGCTGATTATTGTTCACATCTTTTTAGCAGGCCGCAGGGCGCCGTTGCGCCTGCGTGATTTAAGAATCGCCTGGCGGCTTTCAAAAATGATGAACCACTATGATACCTGGGTGTGGGCTGGACAGGTTATCACCGCCCTGATGGTTGGTATCATGGCGAGTATGCACCTGTGGACCATTATGACCTCATGGCCGCTCAGGGCGGCAACAAGCGCTGCGCGTGTAGCCTCCGTCGGCCCCGCAGATCATTCATTTGGCGGATTTGAGTTCCCATTCTTCTTAGTATTTTATGTTGTATTCCTGATCGTTGGGGAATATCATGGTGGTTTCGGCCTGTATCGCATCTTTGTTAAGTGGGGCTGGTTTGAGCGCCACAAGATGGGCTGGGCTTTAAAGGGTATCACCGTTATAATCATCGTTCTTGGTTTTACAGCCTTATATACGTTTACTCAGATTGCAGCTAATCTGCCGGCGGGAGGTGCCATACATTGAGCGCAAAAAATACCCATGTGTGTGATGTTTTAGTTATCGGCGCCGGCTTGGCTGCCAACCGTTCAGCTATTGAGGCTGCCCAAGCCGGCTTGAGTGTTATCATCCTGAGCTTGGTACCGCCGCGCCGTTCCCACAGTACTGCTGCCCAGGGCGGCATGCAGGCTTCCCTCGGGAACGTTGCGATGGGCAAAGGTGACAACCCTGAGATCCACTTTTCAGATACCGTGAAGGGTTCGGACTGGGGCTGCGACCAGGAAGTTGCCAAGCTGTTCTGTGAAACTGTTCCTTCCATGATCAGACAGCTCGATTACTGGGGCGTGCCCTGGAACCGGGTTACCGCCGGCAAAAAGAAATACGCCAGCGGCATTGAAACTGAAGACACCAAAGATAAAGAGGGCTTAATAACCGCCCGTGACTTTGGCGGCGTGGCCAAGTGGCGTTGCTGCTACACTTCTGACGGCACTGGCCATACAGTAGTGTTTGTGGTGGACACCATTGTCTGCAAGCTGGGGATACCTGTCCATGACAGGATGGAAGCTATTTCACTTATTCACGACGGGGAAACATGCTATGGCTGCGTGGCCAGGGATCTGCGCACAGGCGACCTGAATGTTTACCTGGCTAAATCAACCATTATTGGCACCGGCGGCGCGGGACGTATTTACGCTGCTTCCACCAACGCCGTTATCTGCGAAGGCACCGGCGGGGCTATCGCCCTAAGCACCGGCCTTGTTCCTCTCGGCAACATGGAAGCGATTCAGTTCCACCCGACAGGGATGCCCCCGGTGTATATCCTGATGACTGAAGGTGCGCGTGGTGACGGTGGCTACCTGCTGGACAAGGATATGCACAGGTTTATGCCTGACTACGAGCCCAAGAAGAAAGAACTTGCCTCACGTGACGTTGTTTCGCGGCGCATGGTCCAGCATATCCGGGCCGGCTACGGCGTAACAAGCAAATATTCCACCCAGCAGCACCTGTGGCTGGACATCCGCCACCTGGGCCGCCAATGGGTCTGGACCAACCTGCGTGAGATTGCTACTATCGCCACCAACTTCAATGGAATTGACCCGGCCAAGGAACTGGTGCCGGTCATTCCGACCCAGCACTACACCATGGGCGGCATCCGCACCAATAAGGACGGCGCCGCGTATGGACTCAAAGGATTATTTGCCATGGGCGAAGCGGCTTGCTGGGACCTGCACGGATTCAACCGCCTCGGCGGCAATTCGCTTGCTGAAACTGTCACAGCCGGCTATCTTTGCGGCAAGCAAGTTGCCAAGTACACCCTCGGCGCTACGCAAAACTTCAATTATAAACTGGTTGAAGACGCCGTCAAGAAAGAAGAAGAAAAGATTAAGAACCTTATTTCCGGTAAAAACGGCAGGGAAAACGTGTTCGATATCAGAGCCGCCATGGGGACAGCCATGATGGATCACGTCCACATTTTCCGGACTGGTGCTGCTCTTGAGCAAGGTGTAGCGAAGCTTCAAGAACTGTACAAGCGTTCACTGAAGATTGGCCTCCGTTCCTCCGGACAGGGCGCCAATCCGGAACTGGCCCTGGCGATTAAGATGCCGGGACAGATCCGCACAGCGCTCTGCGTAGCTTACGGCGCCTTAATGCGTACCGAGAGCCGGGGCAGCCACTTCCGGGAAGACTATCCGAAGCGGGATGACGCCAACTGGCTCAAGCGGACTCTGGCCTACTGGAAAGAAGGGGCCGACCTGCCCACGCTTGACTACGAGCCTGTTGCATGTCCGATACTGCCTCCGGGCGACCGCGGATACGGTGAAGCGAGCGCGGGACCTAAGGGCAAATAACGTAGTACAAGGAGGAGGGTGAAGAAGAGTATGGGACGCCAGTTAACAATATCTTGTTTTCGCTATAACCCGAACATCCCAGGCGACAAGCCCAGGATGCAGGATTATAAACTTGAAGAATACGAGGGCATGACCTTATTTGTGGCGCTTAACGATATCCGCGAAAAGCTGGACCCCACATTAATGTTTGACTTCGTCTGCCGCGCGGCTATCTGCGGCTCCTGCGCCATGCTGATTAACGGCAGGCCAAGGCTGGCCTGCAAGACCATGACCAGAACTCTGCCGAGCAAGTTTACAGTGATGCCGCTGCCGGTCTTTAAACTGATTGGTGACCTTTCAGTTGATACAGGCACCTGGTTCAGAGATTTACAGGTAAGGACTGAAGCCTGGGTCCATACCAATAAGAAGTTTGACTTCAACGCGCTTGAAATCAAGATGGAAAACAAGCTTACAGAGGAAATTTACGAACCTGAGCGCTGCCTTGAGTGCGGCTGCTGCGTGGCTGCCTGCGTAACTGCCAACATCCGGGAAGACTTCCTGGGCGCGACAGGGATCAACAGGGTGTACCGCTTCCTTATCGACCCGCGGGACGAGCGCGATAATGCCGATTACTTTGAAGTGGTTGGCAACGAAGATGGAGCGTTTGGCTGCGTTGGCTTGATGGGTTGCGCTGACCTCTGCCCGGCGGAACTCCCCCTGCAGGAGAACCTGGCTTTTGTTCGCCGCAAGATGGCGGCAGCCGGCCTGAAGCTTACATTCCAGGGAGTAAAGATTTCATAAATTACAAGGTTGTAAAAAACCCGTGGAAGGGCCAAAGCCCCCCACGGGTTTTTTTATTAGTTATGCAAAGGATCAATGAATTATGAAGTGAAAGATTACGTATTTTTTCTAATGGAAAAGTATATTCCTTTTGTAGGGGGGGAATTTTAAAATGTTTAAGGTTTTCATTGCCGCTGATATAGAGGGGACTAGTGGTTATGTCGATTGGCCGGAAAGACAGCCGGAGGACGATTTGCGCAGGGAAGAGATGATCGCTGAGGTAAACGCGGCTGTAGAGGGGGCGCTTTCCGGGGGGGCTACGGATATCGTAGTTTCGGATATTCACATGAGAAAGCAAAATATAATTCATAACAAACTGAAGGGAAAGGCGTCGTTGATAAGCGGAACAAAAAGAAGGCTGATGTGGATGGACACTGTGCAGGAATGTAATCTTGCTTTTCTTATAGGTTTTCATGCCAGGTACGGAACAGCCGGAGCGGTTTTGCCCCATACCATGAATATGGGCATAACGTGCTTGAGGTTAAACGGCGTTGATGCGGGCGAGGCTTTCATCAGCGCTGTTTGCGCTGGTCATTTCGGTGTTCCTGTAGGTATGGCCTCAGGTGACCGGGCATTTGCAGATGAGATCAAGTCCTTTTTATCAGACCTGGAGACGGTAGCAGTAAAGGAAGCTATAGGAAGCTGCGCCGCTCTTAATATTCACCCTGACATATCCCTCGCAGGAATAACTGAGGCAGCCAGGATTGCCACCAGGAGGGGGCTAAATGGTGAGTTCAAGCCGTTTTGTGTCCGCGAGCCTGTTGAGCTGTATCTGGAGGTGACCTGGCCCGGTTATGCGGAAGCGCTTGGCCTTATCCCGGGAGTGCGAAGGAACGGTGGCAGGGAAGTCCTTTATACAGGCTCCCTGCTTGAGGTTATGAATATAATATCGCTCTTTGTTAACTGGATAGAGAAGAAACAGCTATAAATAACACATAGATTTTCATTTCATTAAGACGTCTTACCCTTTCCTCAATAGGCGGGTGAGTGCTGAATAGCCGGGCCAAAGATTGTTCGGAAAGAGGATTGACGATAAACAGGTGCGATGTCGCCGGGTTGACCTGCATCGGGATCTGCCTGGCGCCACGCTCCAGCTTCAAAAGCGCTTCGGCAAGCCCTTGCGGGCGGCCGGCCAGGCGGGCGCCGTCAGCATCGGCTACAAACTCCCTGGAACGGGATATGGCCATCTGGATCAACATGGCCGCTATGGGGGCAAGTATAATCATCAACAGAGAGCCGGCAAGGCCTAATATACCGCCGCCCTCTTCGTCGTCACCGCTTAAACCGCCAAAGATCAGGCCCCACTGCAGCATGTTGGCGATCATTGTAATAGCGCCTGCCATAGCTGCTGCTATGGTGCCGGTCAGGACGTCCCTGTTTTTTATGTGCGCTATCTCATGGGCCAGCACACCCTCCAACTCCGAGCGGCTGAGCAGGCGTAGAATCCCTTCGGTAACGGCAACTGCGGCATGGGAAGGTCCCCTGCCGGTGGCGAAAGCATTGGGCTGCTCAGACGGTGTAATGAAAATACGCGGCATGGGCATGCCGGCGCGCTGTGCCAGACGCCCGACAATGTCGTACAATTCAGGGGCCTCGCTTGCGGAGACAGGGTAAGAGCGGGTCATTTTTATGGCAATGGAGTCGCTGAAATAATAACCAATCATGTTCATAGCCAGAGCTATAATGAAAAACAACAGTGCCCCGGAACTGCCTCCCACCGCGCTCCCAATCAGCACCAGCAGTACTGATAAGACACCCATCAGAAGAAAAACTTTCAAGGTATTGATAGTTAACCCTCCCAGGTTTGTAATATTGAATAGACATACATACCGCAACTCAGATAAGCTCCTCTTGTATTATATAACAGATATTACCTTGTTTTCAAACCCGGAATGGTTAAATTTAAAGTGTATCCAATGGAAGATTATTGATTAAACGCACAAAATACTGTTATAATTAATAAGATTTTTTAAGATGGTTTCTTGAAAGGGGTATCAGAGTGCTTGCCTTGGAAAAACAGCTGGAAATTATCAAAAGAGGCACGGTTGAAATAGTACCTGAAAGCGAACTTGTGGACAAGCTCAAGTCATCAATTGAAAAAGGTAGGCCCCTTACCATAAAACTGGGCTTAGATCCTACCGCGCCTGATATCCATCTCGGCCACACCGTGGTTTTACACAAGCTAAGGCAGTTTCAGGATCTTGGGCACCAGGTAATTTTAATCCTGGGAGACTTTACCGCCCGGATTGGCGATCCAACCGGAAAGTCGGAAACGCGCAAACAGCTTACTGAAGAACAGGTTCTGACAAATGCCAAAACTTATGAGAGACAGATATTTAAAATCCTGGACCGCGAGAAAACCAGAGTTGTTTTTAACAGCCAGTGGCTGGCGCCGTTGAATTTTGTCCAGGTAATCGAACTGGCGGCCAAATATACTCTGGCCAGGATGCTGGAGCGGGACGATTTTCATAAACGGTTCAAAGAAAACCTGCCTATCAGTATCCATGAGCTGTTTTACCCGCTGATGCAGGGCTATGATTCTGTTGCCCTAAAAGCAGACGTGGAGTTGGGCGGGACGGACCAGAAGTTCAATCTTCTGATGGGGCGCACACTGCAGAAAGAATACGGGCAAGATCAGCAGGTGGCTCTAATGATGCCCATTTTGGAAGGCCTGGATGGGGTTAATAAAATGAGCAAGAGCCTGGGTAATTACATCGGTATTGATGAACCGCCCAGGGAGATGTACGGTAAGACCATGTCCCTGCCGGATGAGATGATGCTCAGGTATTTTGAACTTGTTACCCCCGTTTCCTTGGAAGGACTGCACGCTATTGAAGCCGGGCTTAAAGACGGCAAACTGCACCCGAGAGATGTGAAGATGAGGCTGGCCAGGGAAATCGTGACTCAATACCACGGCCTGGACGAGGCTCAAGCTGCCGAAGAAGAGTTTAAAAGGATGTTTCAGCAAAAAGATTTGCCGGATGAAATTCCTGATTTTAAACTGACTGAGAATATGCTTGAAAACGGTGAAATATGGCTGCCCAAGTTGATTACGCTGGCTAAAATGGCTTCCAGCACCAGTGAGGTTAGGCGCTTAATCCAGCAGGGCGGTGTAAAATTAGACGGGATTAAAGTGGACGACCCGAATATCACCATAAGCCCCTCCACAGGTATGATCATCCAGGTGGGTAAACGAAAATTCTCCCGTATTATTAATTAAACCTTTGCTAAAAAAATGAGACGCTCTGAGCGTCTTTTTTTATTTTGGGTGCTATCATTTATTTGCATTTCACATAAATTAGTATACAGGCATGGTTTGGCGCTTGAAAAGTGAGGTGACAGATTTGTTTAAAAGAAGGCGAAGGATCGGGCCGGTCTTTTACCTGGCTCTTTTTTGCGCTGCAGTTTTTGGTATAATCTTTTTACTGGACATGACATTAAGAAATACTTTTTTTAATATTGCTGAAGTCAGGGCGGTTCAATTAGCGACTGAGTCGTTTCAGAAAGCTTTGCAGCGGGAGATATCTGACGAAAACCTGCAATATCAGGATTTCATAGCTATTCAGAAAGATAATGATGGGCACATTGTCCTGATGCAGGCTAACACGATGAAAGTGAATAAGTTTTCCGCCAATACGACCCTGGCTGTGCAAAAAGCTTTAGAAGAATTGAGGTGGCAGTCTTTAAGCATACCTGCCGGTCAAATCTTAGGAATCCCGTTTCTCGCTTATATGGGCCCACAGATTAAATATCATATAATGCCTGTCGGGTCAGTGCGCGTTAACGTTGTCGATAAATTTGAGTCAGCCGGTATAAATCAGACCAGGCATACCATCTACCTTAATTTTGATACCAATATACGCATTGTAATTCCCTCTAAAAGCGGTGAAACCGTTGTGGCCAACCAGGTCCCGCTGGCTGAAAGCATAATTGTCGGCAGTGTGCCCAGTACTTTTGTAACCTTACCCAGTGGTATCTTCAACAGTAGCTTGTTTAAATAGAAAGTATTTATCTAAAAATCTTTTTAAATATTTTTTATTATGGATAATATTCCAGTTATGATGCAGAATATAAGCGAATTAAGATGTATAAACTCTAGATTTGAGGATAAATGATGTCTTGACGAACAACGGTACTTTGTGTTAAATTACATATCGTGCGGTCTGGATATACAGCTGAAAGTTAAACCAATAATTACCTGTTGACCCGGACAGTAAAAAAAGTTAAGATAGTAAATGTCGCCGCTAAAAAGGCGGCCACAAAAAAAGCAACACCGGTCTTTGAAAACTAAACAGTGGATGGATGGAAAAGAAACACATGACTCGTC
>CAZIYV010000035.1:0-26081 GCA_964543575.1 uncultured Pelotomaculum sp. | reverse complement strand
TGACCTAGCCTTGGATAAACACTTTCTGCTCCCCGGCAACAAACAGGTAGCCTACCTGATGATCAAGCTAACCGCCCCTACAGAGGTGATGGCCAACAGGTCGGTGCAGAACCTGTCCTTTGTCATCGACCGCAGTGGGAGCATGCATGGAGACAAGCTTGACTATACCAAAAAAGCAGTGTCCTTTGCCATCGGACACCTCGGGCTACAGGACTACTGCTCAGTTGTGGCCTTTGATGACATGGTCGGTACGGTTGCCTCTTCCCAGAACGTTGTCAATAAGGATGCACTAAAACAGTCCGTCATGAGTGTTGATTCAGGCGGTTGTACCAACCTGAGCGGCGGCATGCTGCAGGGATTAAGAGAAGTAAAGCAGGCCTTCAAGAAAGAACAGATCAACCGAGTCCTCCTCCTCACGGACGGACAAGCCAACGCCGGCGTAACCAGCCACACGCGGTTAATCAAAAAGGCCGGGGAAATGGCCGGCGGCGAGGTGACACTATCCACTTTCGGCTTGGGGGAAGATTTTGAAGAAGACTTATTGATGTCAATGGCCCAGGCCGGTAGAGGCAACTTCTACTACATCCAGTCACCAGATCAGATTCCGGGCATTTTTGAGCAGGAATTAACCGGCTTGCTGAGCACGGTAGCCCAGAATCTTAGCGTCAGTGTTAAACCGGGAGCGGGCGTAACTGTGACAGGCGTACTGGGTTACCCCTGCTCAGCGGGCAATGGGGTGTCAGTCAGCCTGCCCGACATGTATAGCGGTGAGACCAAGATGATTCTGATGGAATTATTGATTTCACCCCGCGAAGAAGGAACTCACAACTTACTCGGCCTGGAAATGGAATATGCAGATGTCAGAGAAAACCTGGCTTTAATCAATTTGCACGCCGGCTTTGAGATTAAATTTACCTCTCATACCGGTGAAGGCCCTATCGATAATTTCAAGGTTAAAAAGCAAGTCGAGCTGTTCCGCTGTGCGGAGGCCAAGGAGGAAGCCATCCGCCTGGCAGACCAGGGTGATTTCGAAGGCAGCAGGGATGTCTTAAACAGCCAGCTATTATATATGAAGCAGTTCGCACAAAAGCACGATGACCTTGAATTGGCTACAGAAGTAGAAGAATTGGATCAAGACCTCTGCTTCATGTCTGAACATTTGTACAACAAGGAAGCTCGCAAGCAAATGAGTTATAACGCTTACAACCAAAAGCGCGGGAGAAAAAGCAAGTAATTTTAGAATACGTTTACAAAAGCTTGTCAAAATAACAAACCGCTGAAGACCCCTTGGTTTATGCTTAAAGCTAAGGGGTTTCTTATTACAGATTGGTTTCATGACAGAAATATTTATTAAGCAGATCCTGCCTGGACAGGAAGTGAACTGCACATTTGCTCTCCCAGGCTCCCAGAAGCTCGGCCTTTGGGGTAACTGACAATCATATGGAGCAGCTTGAGGCTGCCATACCGCATCACCTGGATATGATGGACGCAGCGGTGAATATATTTAGTGCCGCTGTCATTTAGTGCGAGGACCAGGAAGATCTACTGAATGGCATGTTTATTGTAAATAGCCGTCGCAAAAGGAGGAATCTGTAAGAGCATGGTCGTATCCCCCTTTGTAGTAACATATTCCACAAGGGGGGAAAGCTAATTGACCGGTGCTGATACAACTAAGGCCATTAATATTGCCAAGGTGATTGAGCTTCTCAACAAAAAAAGCCCACACGGGGGCTCAACTTTAAAAGAAATGGCAGATGCCTGTGGCGTAACGACAAGAAGTATACTCCGTTATCTGGACCAAATAGAAAATGAAATAGGTACTATTATTGTCAGGCCGGGAAAAAACACCTCCACTAAAGAAGGTCTTTACCGTCTGGACGCAGGCTATTTACCATCCATCAGCCCGGAAAAAGCGCTGATCATTTTCTTAAGCCTACTACAGCAACAAGGCTCTGCCCTGGCTGGACACACCAATGAGATCAAGGATGCGCTGATGGGGACACTGTTCAAATATAAGTACTCGCCTCAGAGCCTGCCGGTTGAACAGCTACAGGAACGGATTTACCTGGTGGAGGAACAGCTGGCTGAGCCGGCCAAGGTAGGCAAAATTTTTGCCAAGCTGGTTCAGGCCTTGCGGGATTGTTGCCGGGTAAAGCTCTGGTATTACGTTGCTCACAGCAGGGAGGATACAGAGCGGGTTGTCGAACCCTACGGCTTAATTTGCAAACGGCACAACTGGTATTTGGTAGCCTATTGTCTTAAAAGAAATGACATTCGCGTTTTCCGGGTGGATCAAATTACGGATATCTTCCCCTATACATCCGAGCGTTTCAAATACCCCGCAGATTTTTCTTTAAAAGAATACATGGCCAAGAGCTGGGGCATCATCAACGACGGTGAAGCTTGCAAGGTCAGGCTGAAATTCAGCCCAGAAGTTGCTAATAGGGTCCAGAAACTGGTCTATCACCCCTCACAGTTAATTGAAGAAAAACTCGCCGATGGATCTCTGATCATATCCTTTGAGATCTGTGGTATTGCGGAGATGAAAACATGGATTGTGCAGTGGGTTGATATGGTGGAAGTACTGGAGCCGGATTGGCTCAGGGACGATATTTGCGAATTGGCCAGGCGGGTGCTGGCGGTCTATAAAATATAAGGGAACTCCAAAATGTTTGGGGAGAAGGATCTGGATCCCGTATCTAATGCAGGAAGAACACGCAGGCGGGGTGTCACTACAGTTTTTAGAGCATGATACAAAGTTGCGGATAAACGGGAGATATAGTTATTTTCATATGAGAACAAAGGCGGAAATAGGATCGTATGCAAGGGAGGTATAATAATTTTCACCCTGTGACAAACAGCTGTCGGCGGTATAGCTTATGATAATAAATATACCAAATTTACAACGAGGAGAAATTATGGAACCAATCAAGATTAACATGAGCCTTGACCGTGGAGTTGATTGTAATGAATGATTATATCATTCGCATTTCTGAAGACGCTTTGATCCAAATATGTCTTAATGGTCTTGAGGCATACAGTGTTTCTCATAAAGGAGTTCGCAAACAAAAAAACAGGCTCGAAACATATGGACTGCTTTGGGGTTACGAAGTCCTGCTGCCAGGGGCAAAGAAACTATATAATGTTGAATTCGTTTCTATCGACACTTCGGCCAAACAAGACCATAGTTCTGTTGACCCCAACGACCAGTCACTGGAGTTAAAAAGAGAACTAATCACTTCATTTTGGCCCCATTATGATTTCCTTGGGGATGTTCATACACACCCATACGAGCATTATACAGATGTCCTCCCAATCAAGGGTTATAATTATAGTAGCACTGATATCAATAGAATTGAGAACAATACTGCTTATTGGAGCATTTACAATTACCGGGTTGGTTTAGTCTTGACGGTTTCAAGATTGCATAGAAAGCCAAGACGAGGACTTCAACATTTAGATACCAGTACAATTGAATTTACACTGGGTAAATATCGACTCTGGCTCAAAGGTTATGTAGCAACTTTGGAAAATGATGAACTCAAGATATCTACCGGTGCTGCTCAGAGGGTATCACTGGATTGCCCTGCATTGCTTGGCCTGGGCCGAGAATACACAGGTTTTAATGAATTAGAAGAAAGTTGTGGAGCTAAAAATAAAGCTGATAATCAATGGTCCTATATTTTTGATGCTATTCGTGGTTAATTTGAAAGAGGTGCATTAAGTGAGTTATCAATCTATTGATTTGGCTGAATTAAGAAGAACATATTCAGATTATAAAAATGAAGTTGCGTTCCCTCACCAGACAGAATCGTATAATGCCTTGACGAAAATATTTAATTTCCCGGCTACCCAATACAAAGGTGGCTTACTGGTCTTACCTACTGGTGCAGGGAAAACATTTACTGCGGTCAATTGGTTATACAATAATGTAGTTCCCCAAAATATTAAAATTTTATGGCTGGCTCAATCTTCCAACCTGTTAGACCAGGCCTATAAAGAATTTTATCAAAACGCTCTAACAGTACCTCACAGCAGAAACACATTAAATATCAGGGTTGTATCCAGCAGTCTTTCTCACTCCAATGTAGCATCCATTGAAGATTCTGACGATATCCTTATCATTACTACGCAAAGCGCCATTATTAGTTACAACTCGGAACCATTAAATCTTCGTGGTGAAAAACTACAAACGAAGTTTAGAGAATTCATTGAAAGCAATAAAAACAATGGTCTATTTGTGGTATTGGATGAGGCGCACCACGCCCCAGCTTATGGTTGCCGAAAACTACTGGAAGGAATCCAGAAAACTATCCCCAATTATTACCTCCTCGGCCTAACCGCTACCCCTACTTATACTGACAAAAAAAGGAGCGGCTTTCTTTATAAGATATTTGACCAGGAGGTTATCTACGAGGCCAAAAAGACAAAATTGATCGCTCAGGATATTCTGGCTAAACCCATATATATTGAAAAACAAACAGGACGGGAATACAAGGTTGATGACAGTCTTTATGAAAGGTTGGTTCGGCAGCACAAGGACCTTCCTGAAGATATCATTGAGAAACTGTCCAGAGACTCAGCAAGGAATGACTATATTGTCCATGAATACTTTGAAAATAAAGATGCATACAGGAAAACCATCATCTTTGCGGACAGGTGGTATCAATGTAAATACCTGGAAACGAAATTAAGGGAAAAGGGGGTCAGGGTAGAATCGGTATTCTCAAAGATTGATGCCGATCCGGGCAGCCCCGAGGAAAGAAATAAAAGGACCGCCTCCGACAACGAAAGAATTATCAGGGAATTCAAAGAGGGAAGGTTTGATGTCTTAATCAATGTTCGCATGCTTGCGGAGGGGGCAGATGTCCCGGACGTTAAAACTGTTTTTTTGACAAGGCAGACAACAAGCTCAATTTTGTTCAACCAAATGATGGGCAGAGCATTGCGGGGTAAGAAAGCAGGTGGTGGCGAAAATAAAGCTGATGCCAATATCGTGCTATTTATGGATGACTGGAAGCGGCTAATTTACTGGTCTAAACCAGATGGTGGAACCGAAGATTCGCAGCCTGTTCGCGGATATTACCCTTTAGAACTAATCTCAATAAGATTAATTGAAGAGCTCAGCAGGCAAATTGAAAGCGGCATTGTCATTAATCCAAGACCTTACCTGGAATTCATTCCTGTTGGCTGGTATCAAGCACAGTTAACTATGAACACTTCTGATGGTACCCATGATGAACTGCAAAATTTTACTGAATTTATAATGGTTTACGATTTCAACAAAGATAAATTCGATAAGGCCATTGACTATATAAAGAATAATTATCATGAAGAGTGGAGTGACGAAAAACTAGACGACACGACTATCCTTCCTCAGATTAGTGAGATTATTAGCAAATTTTTTGACCCGGAGCAGGACGATATTGGTGAAACTTTAAAATCAGATTTGATAAAGATTGCACGCCATATTGCCAGTAAGGATGAAAAACCGGAGTATTATTCTTTTGATGTAAGAAGTGAATATGACCTTGATGAAGTTGCAAAAAACTTGGTAGATAAAAATCCAAGATTGATTCATGAAGAACTTAAAATAATGTTTAATAAATCAGGAAGCCTCTGGAAAGTATTTTACGGTGATTATTTTAGATTTAAAACTGCTGTTGATGCGGCAATAAACGGGATTCTTTTAAAAGGCTCTCTCCCCCCACCCCAACCACTTCCATCAACACCTGGAATTGAACCACCTTTTGCACTAAAAAGGCAAGTAATATTACGAGATGGTGAAAGATGTCTATGTTGCAGTAGAAAAAAAGGAAAGGGCATCAGATTAGAAGTTGATCATATCATTCCCGTTTTTATGGGCGGAAGAACAATTCTAGATAACTTGCAGACATTATGCAGCATTTGCAACAAGAACAAAGGAATCAATGCAATTAACTTTAGAGATATCCACTCTTCACCTTTACAGACACCCAATGAGTTAAAGTTCCCACTAAAAAGTTCGAGTGAGGATGTGGGTAATTCCCTACAAA
The DNA here is from genome assembly GCA_964543575.1 of uncultured Pelotomaculum sp. Lineage (GTDB taxonomy): Bacteria > Bacillota > Desulfotomaculia > Desulfotomaculales > Pelotomaculaceae > Pelotomaculum_B. The sequence continues at coordinate 20,046 of CAZIYV010000035.1, read as the reverse complement.
GAATTATTAACTTCTTCTATCATTGCCAGGCGGTAGCTAATTTATATTATCATATAAGAAGCTCAGGCAAATATTATACCACATGGGAGATAGAACTATTTACGGGGAACAATGCAGATTGGTTACAAGAACAAAAAGGTGAGCTGCTTGAGTACATTCATAACGATTTGGATTTCTCGCATGTAGAAGATCTAATAATTACAGAGGTATAACAATGGCTTTCGTTTTGTACTGGTGACTGATCATTTCAATATGCCTTTATCACTATATGCGTTTGCAAACGTCCTCGTTAAGACGGGCTTACAAGGATTCTTTAGGTGTATGTTTGTCTGCTGTTGATTTGATAAGGTACGGGTCCCCCGTGCAGGTGCGATCTTGAACCAGGTAGCCGCCTCGGGCGGTGGTATAGAGAATCATGAGCTACGCTGTACATGAGGATGAAAGGTTTTGGCGGGAGTGATTCCGTTTTCAGTTGAGTATATAAAAGACCATCGTCCAGAGTCAACGGATTGGTGCCATGAGGTTGCTTATCCCTTATCCAACAAGCGGTCCAGAGTTTTTTAGATGGTGCCCATTTGGTGCCCGAGTGTGCCCAAAACCGTTTAAGGACGATGAAGGCCAGAAGTAGAAAGCCAGTAATATCAAGCGTTTCAGCCGCAGACAATGAGCGGCAGAAGGGCTATAACGGACTTCTAATCCGTAGGCCGTAGGTTCGAATCCTACCTGGGATGCCAGAAATATAACGCCTCCGGGGTTTAACCCGAAGGCGATTTTTCATTTTTGGTGCCCAAAGTTCTCAAAAAAGCTTTTATAAAACGAAAAGCCGGAGTTTAAGCCGGCTTTATTTAGTACGGGTGACCTGTTCTTGCTGCTTTCTATTTTTTATTCGTTTTTCCCTGGGCAACTTTCGCTAAAGAAACGAGTATAAAAAAATGAACTGGAGGTTATTAGAGGCGTGCACTTTTCGATTTGCCGGTTAGAATATCTTGTGATATAACTTGGAAGATTCTATGATTTAAGTTATCCCAAGGTTACCAAAAGGGAAAGCCGGGATGTAAAAACACCACGGCATTCCCTTCCCAAGATAAATGTTTTTCTTATTCCTGATCCAATTTTGTATTACCTTTTACTTCCACAAATGTTTTAAGACTATTTTTTAAACTATCAACATCGATTTCACCGCAAATTATCAAAACAAAACTATCTTCAATATTTATGCAGCAACCGCATTCCCTTTCCTTATTATTGCTTTCAGGTTTGACAAACAATCCCATTTGATTTCCTCCTTTCGCAATGAATTTCGTGACCACCTGATCCTAGAATATAAATATGCCGTACGGGGTTAAATATTCTAAAGATAAATCTACTTAAAAATTGATTTGAGATATACGGAGAATACGCCAAACTTAACGAGATGAGAAGGATCGTGGTTCCAACGGGCAACCTAGTGAATCGCCAGGAGTTATTATTCTATAGACTAAATCTAATTGCCAATGTATAATTTATCCAGACAAAGGAGGTTAGTTAAAATGGAAGGAACTAAATTCTGTCCTGTGGTGAAAGCTGATTGCAGAAAAGAACAATGCGCTTGGTGGGATAAATATATAAATGAATGTGCGGTTTTATCAATAATGTTAGCTTTATGGGCAGACGTAGATGAAGACGAAGATGAAGAAGACAAAGCTGAAGAGGATGAAGAAGATGGAGAAGGAGAAAGAGAGTTTAAAGTCAAAATAAGAAGATTGGACTAATAGAAATTGCATGCCCCGCAAGGAATTGCGGGGTTTTTTGTTATTTTTTGACATGCTGGGCAAGCGCCTCTACTATTTGTGGAGGTGCAAATTTGTTAACTTCCTGCAAAGCATATTCTACAGACAACGCTTCCCCGCAAGGATACTCTTTGTTGTGGGTAATAGCGTCGTAAGTATCACAGGCAGCCAAGATTATGATTTCCAGCCCCGGTTCAAGCAAGCTGTCCGGATAACCGCCGCCGCCAGGCCTTTCATGATGACCCCGTACAACCGCTCTCACTTCTTCCGGCGCTCCTGGTAACAATTCATTTAAGATATTTACGCTGGCTATCGGATGTGCCATGACCAGCGACCATTCGAAAGGAAGCAGAGGGTGTTTGTAAAATAGTTCCTTCGGCCAGGTGGTTTTGCCAATATCATGAACATACGCGGCAAAAGCCAGTTGCTTATAACCAGGCAGGTTTAATATAATGGATATCTCTTTTGTCAGAGACGCGACTCTACGGCAGTGCTGCTCTACAGACGGGTATTTTGCTAATATACTACTAAAGGCTTCATAACTATTTATCTTTAACACCCCCATATTTGATTTTATCTTCACTATTTTCCATTATATTACTCCATGGTTTAAAAAATCAATATAAAAGAATTTATATGCATAATAGCACAACCTGGTTTTATATAAATATACCATCTAAAAAAATTATTGAGGGTGATTTGTAATGAGCTGCACTATAGAAGAGGCCAAAGAGGCGGCGATCCGGAGGGAAGAGCGGGAAAGGGTAGTGAGGATTTTAGTGGATAAAGGCTATTGCACGGAAAAACTTGGAGCGCCCTGTCGTGATAATTGCTTCACCTGCTGGGAAAAATTTATGAACAAAACCAGTTAAACAAACGCATTATGGAGATAATGATCATAACAACGATCTAGATCAAGGAATAGGGAGATGATCCACGCAATTAACTCCTACTGATCAAAAATGATCGAGATCGATCTTTTTTGAAGTTTGTAAAACCCCATACTATATAATATATTAAGCTGGGGTGTTAAGTTTGTGAGCAAATTACTTGTAAAACCAGTAGTAAAATGGGCCGGCGGCAAAACAAAAATAATTGCTCAACTATCAAGGTATTTGCCTGTTGCCTTTAATAACTACCACGAGCCTTTTTTAGGCGGGGGCGCGGTATTCTTTTATTTGTTTCCAGAAATGAAAAGAAGAAATGCCAGTGCTTATCTGTCGGATTCTGTTGAGGAGTTAATAAATCTTTATAAAGTAATAAAAGATAAAGTAGAAGCTCTTATCATTGTTAGTAAAAATCATATTTACGATCAGAAATATTTCTATGAAATAAGATCTCAGAACCCCGCTGAGCTTACAGATCTGCAAAGGGCATCGCGGACATTATATCTTAATAAAACCTGCTTTAACGGACTATACCGGGTCAACAGCAAAGGTCAGTTTAACGTTTCCTTCGGGGATTATAGCAATCCTGTTATCGTTAACGGCGAGGTGCTGCGCAATGCGAGTCTGGCTTTTCAATCAACCCGACTGGCAGTAGGCGATTTTGAGCTGGTTTTGGAAAACGCCGTGGCTGGAGATTTTGTCTATTTAGATCCCCCGTATGTGCCTCTTTCCCCCACTTCAAATTTTACCGGATACACCGCCGGGTCCTTTGGCATGGCGGACCACAGACGTTTAAGAGAGGTTTTTGAGACTCTCAGCGCCAGGGGATGTTACGTTATGCTCAGCAACTCAAATACCGAATTTACCCGGGAACTTTACAAGGGGTGCAATATTAAGACCATTAACGCTCTGCGGGCTATAAATTCAGATGCCAGGAAGCGGGGCTCGATTAAAGAACTGGTTATCCTATCCTACCCAGACAGGGATATGTTCGGAGCCAGCCAGACCTTCCAAGGATTATCCCTTTAAGAGAGGTGTCCATCAGGGATTTCTCTTTATTTTTTTAATAAACCCTATTGAAGACATAGGGGGTTACAAAAAACAAATGACCAATTTGCCGAAAAAACCGGGAGCCGTCAAAAACCAGATAAACGGGGTTATTCACGAGGATAGAAAGTTATCTTTTTTTAACACCCTGCCATTTATTATCGGCATTACGGTCTTTTTGGCATTATACGAGGTCTTTAGAGAAAACTTTAGCGCTCATCTCAGCAAGCCTGAAATCCACATTGTCAGCATCGTACTGGTGACCGTTTTAAGCTGCATCTTTATCTTATGGTTTTATCATTTTGCCAGGAGGCGAAGTAATGAAGTCAAAGCTGTCAACGATGAGCTTAGGAATGAAATCATTTTACGCAACCGCACGGAAGAGCGGCTGAAATATCTGAGCTTTCATGATCACCTGACCTGTCTCTATAACCGCGCTTTTTTCGAAGAGCAAATGCAGCGTTTTGCCGGAGCGCGCTTCAGTCCGGTCAGTATCATTGTCTTTGATGTTGACGGCCTTAAGTTTGTAAATGACACGCTGGGCCATGATTTCGGCGACGCCCTGCTTGTAGAGGCGGCGAATATCATTAAATCTTCCTTTGATGGCAGCGACGTTGTGGCCAGGACCGGTGGGGATGAGTTTGCCATACTGCTCCCACATTGCGATGAAAAAACCGCAAAAGATGCCTGTGACAAAATAACCGCCGCATTAGAAGTCTATAACGGGGAAAACAACGAACTGCCACTGAGCATATCGATCGGCAGCGCGACAAGCCATAACCCGTCAAGTATGAGCGACCTTTTCAAAGAAGCGGACAACAACATGTACAGGGAAAAGCTGCACCGCAGCCAGAGCGCCCGCAGCGCTATTGTACAAACTCTTAAAAAGGCGTTGGGGGCGAGAGACTATATCACCGAGGGTCACGCGGACCGCATGCAGGACCTGGTCACTGATTTGGCCAAAACTATCTCACTGCCTGAAAGAAAATTGGCGGACCTTCGTTTGTTAGCTCAGTTTCATGACATCGGCAAGGTGGGCATCCCGGACAGCATCCTGTTTAAGCCGGGCCCGCTTACCTCAGAAGAATATACCGAAATGAAGCGGCATAGCGAGATTGGTTACATTATCGCCATGTCACCGCCGGATCTCGGCCCTATTGCCGAGTTTATCCTCAAACACCATGAGTGGTGGAACGGCCAGGGTTACCCGCTGGGGCTAAAAGGGGAAGAAATACCTTTGGAGTGCCGTATACTGGCTGTCGCCGACGCTTATGACGCTATGACCAGCGACCGTCCTTACCGCAGCGCTCTGTCGCAAAGTAAAGCGCTGGCTGAGCTTAAAAGGTGTTCTGGTGTTCAGTTTGATCCCAAGTTAGTTGATAAATTCGTAGATCTCTTAAAAGCGAGCTAAAGAGACCGGGGTGTTTGTATGGACGGAGCGCTTTTAACCACTGCACTGATCATATCGACAGCCGGGTTTTTCATTTTATTTGCTATTTTTTTTAAAACCGGCGGCAAGGGCGGCAAAAATTCTTCCGGTGTTTCAAAAAAGGACAGGGATGTAGAAAAAGTCAGAGATATGATTGAAAGAATTGAAAGAGAAAACCCGGCCATGGTTGCCAAAATAAGAAGCCAGTTAACCGCGGACAAAAAGGTTAAAATGGTCAGTGAAGCGGAGGATGAAGATATTGGCGGCGTGGTGAAGCACTGGTTATCTGAGAATAAAAAGGAATAATAAATCAATAACCCGGCCTGGCCGGGTTATTTCCGCTTATTGAAGCGGCCTTATATTGTCGGGTAAGGTAATACCCTGATCTATTATATGCAAAGCAACTCAATTTTTGCACTCTTTTTACTTGTATTATATGAATTTTAAATCCCACCGATATCATTTTTTGTCGGAACTTGTTGAAAAATAAAGCGACATATCTAGGAAAATATTAGTAGGATTATCTGTGTAATTGTAGAAATTTGTACTTATAGTGAAGATTGCAGGCGGTGGAAAAGTTGGAAAAATTTCTGATGTTTCTGTTAGAAGGCATTCCCGAATCCTCTCTGATTATTGCCTTAAGTTTAGCACTGGCCCGCGTGCCGCTGCGCTGGATTTCGATCATATCTTTTGGAACTGTGCTGACGGTTGTTATCTTTTTTATCAGAACAATGCAATTTGCTATGGGACTCCATTTCACAGTCAGTTTATTGCTTTCAGTTGTTTTTATAACAACGATGACTAAAGTTCCACCTACCAAAGGCTTTGTTGTTGTATCAGCCAGTTCTCTGGTTCTGGCTGCCCTGGAATTGATTGTTCATTGGGTACTCCTGCCTCTGTTTATGATTGATCCTGAACTAGTGATCGGCAATGATTTGCAGTGGGCTTTATTGGGACTGCCCCAATCGGCGGTCATGGTTTTGATCACTTTGCTTGTCACGCGGTTTAACAAACCAGAACAGGACGCGTGGAAAAAATACAATAAATACCTGTATTTTATTAGAAGGTAACTTAAGAAGCGGTGGCTTGTCACCTCTTCTGAATGCGAGGTGGTATTTTGAGCGACAAAATGGATAGGAATTCGGAACTGTATGAGTATGTTACCACTACCCATATACTTTGTATTGTCATTTCTGTGAGTGCCCTGATCCTGTACAAGAATAGTGATTTCACAAGTAATTATTATTACCATTTTATGTCTTTACAGTTTTTTGTTTTGTTAGCCCTGATAGCTTTTGTGGCTATAATCATGTACAACTCAAAAAGAATTCTGCTGTCTAAAATACCCGGTTCATTTACCTTGCTGGATCTGGTTTACACAGCAATCTCCTTCCTGGTTGTATTATCCACCTTGTACTTGACCGGCGGCAGTAACCGATATATCCACGAAATAATTATTCTGCCGATTATAATTACCGCTTCCAGCATCGGCAAGACGGCGGGTCTGATCGCCGCCACAGTGAGCACGGTGTTTCTGGTTGCTTACAACATGGTTGTTGGTAAGGACCACCTTATTATGGAATCGTTGGAATCAGTCCTGATCCTGGTTATGACGATGTATGTGGTTGGTTGGTTTATCGGCGGGCTGCGGGATATTGAAGCCCAGCACCGCAAACAGCTGAAAACCAATCTGCAAAGTCTTAAAAATGAGATAATAAGACGGGAGCGGGCCGAGGAACAACTGCACAAATTATCAAGCGCGCTTGAGCAAAGCCCCAGTATTGCCGTAATTACTGATAACAGTGGTAAAATCGAATATGTTAACAAGAAGTTTACCGTTGTAACCGGCTATCATCCACTGGAAGTGATCGACAGAAATATGTTTGAACAGCAATATGGGCAATCTCCTGAAGAATACAAGCAAATACTTGAAATAGTCAACTCCGGCAAGGAATGGCGGGGGGAACTTCTAAGCAAGAAGAAAAACGGTGAATATTACTGTGAATATGTTTCAATATCACTTTTTAGAAATGTTAATGGGGTGGTAACCCACCTGCTGAAAATGGCTGAGGATATAACTGAGCGCAAAAGGATGGAGATGGAGATGGCCCGTCTCGACCGGCTTAATTTGATTGGCGAAATGGCCGCGGGGATCGGCCATGAAATCAGGAACCCGATGACGGCGGTGCGAGGCCTCCTCCAATTATACAGCGGCAGGGAAGAGTTTACTAATTACAGGGAAACATTTGATCTGATGATAGACGAGTTAGACAGGGCTAATAACATCATTTCCGAATATCTGTCCCTGGCCAAAAACAAGGTAGTGGAGTTAGAAGAGCGCAGTTTAAATGCCATAATAGAAAACATATTTCCCTTGATCATCGCGGATGCGATTATTTCTGACAAATCCGTCGAGAAGGTATTAGGAGACATACCGTATCTGTACCTGGATGAAAAAGAGGTCCGGCAGTTAGTCCTTAACCTTGTCCGCAACGGTTTGGAAGCTATGCCCCCCGGAGGAAACCTGATCTTGAAAACATTTGCGCAGGGGAATGAGGTAATTATGGCGGTTCAGGACCAGGGTCAGGGAATAGCGCCTGAAGTACTCGAAAAAATAGGCACTCCCTTTTTCACCACCAAAGAAAATGGAACGGGTTTAGGCCTGGCGGTTTGCTACAGCATCGCCACCAGGCATAACGCCGGCATAAACGTGGAAACAAGTCCAGCAGGCACTACCTTTGAGGTGAGGTTCAGGGTTAAACATTAAGTCACAAATTGTTCCCTAAAAATTATCCACTCCTGTTACCTTTGGCATGTTTTTTACATAGCTTATTATGAAGATAAAACACGCAGAAGAATTTCCAGTGGGAAGGGGTGGAAAAAATGATACGCCTATTATATCCTCTGATATTTTCAATGGCTTTCATTCCGGATTCAGAGAAGCACCTGGAGAATTTACATTCCATTGCCCAGGTGACTCAGTCTACAATTAAGAACATAAAGGACGGGCTTGATGGTTTTCACAGCAATGTTATCCAGTTGCACCAGATTTTTAATCAGCAAAACGTTCAGAAATAAAATTCGCTTTTATTCTCTCTATAATCCCCATCCTGTTTGTTTCTCAGTGAACCCGTGTTTACGCCACGGGTTCAATTTGTTTAAAATTCAGGTCTTAAGAAGATGGCGTACAGGGATAAGGCCAGGACCAGGACGGCCAGGATAAAGACCCCGTACCCGCCTCGTTTGTATCCCTTATTCAATGCCCACCTTCCGTACGTTAGGGTATAATAACTAATGACCAGGGGGAAAAGCAGCAGCAGCCATTTCATTGACCTTCATCTCCCCCCATAAGCATAAATGGTGTTGTTTTTAAAAGTAAACCAGTCCTCCTGATCCTGGTGTGAACCTTGACGTTCACCTGGGCGTCAGGGTAGCGCTCCATCCACTTAAATTATTCCCAGGGCGGTATGGTCCAGAAGTTACGCTTCACTTGGTAACCGAAGCCGAAGATGTCCGACTCGAATTCTTCCTGGGTGCGTTTGACCAGGGTGTTGCACCCCTGCTCGATATATCTTGAAAAAGTTTCTTCCAGGACAGGTTTCAAATCGGGCCTTTCAAAACTGACAGAGCTGGTGGAAGCAATAATCTCCGGCTCAAGGAAAATATCCACATCAATACTGACATTTCCGTCTGCGTCAATATGAGTAGTGTATTTCGGTCCGCGCCCCTGGTGGATCTGAAAGCCGATATATGTAGTTTCCTGTGCGGGTCCTTCGACAAAGGGATCTGGTATACTGGTAAACCCGCGATCAAAAAGACCTCTTATCATGAGAGAGTACCTTGTTTCCTGGCCGTTCAGGTAACCGACCATTTTATCCCCGCGGAACACCGCTGTCCCAATGGCCTGGGCTTTGTTCCCTCCGGAGATCGGCACTTCCCCGGCGATGTATTTACCCAGGGCGATATCCCCTCCCTTGCTCACCCCCGGCTTGGCCGATTCCAGCCCACCCTCATGAACGGCTACGAGAGGAGCCGAGGCCTCTATGGCTCGGGATTTTATATCATTGTAAAAATTTTCGAACCGGATGCTCGGATACAGCCCGTTGCTCCTGGAAAGGTTGGCGATAAATTCAAATTGCTTCGTGGGGTTGAGCTCCAGTGATGGCTTATTCTTTTCAATAAAGTCCTTGGCTTTGCCGCGGCAGACAAATATTTGGGCGGTACCCCTCACCTCACGGTAGCGGGCGAAGGTAAGAAACCATTTGCCAACACCATCCCTGGCCAATTCTTCGGAAAACACAAAAGCCCTGGTATGCGATAAGGATATCTGCCTGGCAATTACTGTGTTAAGTATATTAAGCATTGCAGCCGGAGCGTACGTCTCAACGCTTAAAACGATGGTGCTTGCGCCGTCACCACCGCCGCCACCTCCCCCGCCCCCGCCGCCGGAAACACCTGCAATCGTCCTGGGATTGGCAATGCCTACTGTTACAACGATATTATCCTTTTCACCTTTGTCGAAACCTGCTACCAGCACGTAGGCAACCTCATCCGTCTCCATTTTGCCCCAGCAACCGGACAGGGAAAGAAGGGCAAATGCCAGAGCCAGGAGGGCGCACAGCTTAACTGCCCGCACGCTTACCCCTCCCTTTAAACCACCAGGCGGCAAGGACCAGCGGCGGTATCAGGTAGTTGGGGACCAGAGCTAAAGGTCTCAAGAGGTTCATGTCAATTTGAATTGCAGCGGGCAAGTCCAGCGGCAGGAGGCTGGTGATAAAAACAGAAAGGCCCAGCGGCCAGATCAGGGGGCGGTAGTCCGGAAGTTTCAGCGTCCTGGCCAGGGCTACAGACGCCCCGTACAGGGTCAGGGCGATTTTCAGCCCCCCGATGAGACTCCAGATTATTACGAATAACGCCTCGACCCGCTGGAAAAAACGGCCCAGGTAAATGTCCCTGGAGAGATTGTAAAAGGGCAGCGTGGCTTCCGATGAGGCATTCCTGCCCAAAGTCATTACCATGGTTGCCATAAGCGCCATTAAAAAAGCAAAGCCGATCAGCATTGAGCGGGCGCCGATCTTGCCAAATTTTTCAGCTCCGCCGAAAGCCTGGACCAGCACTGCGGCAAAGATAACCTCGGTAACCGCGGCGGTGCTGTATGTCCCCAGGCCGAAGACATTCAGCGGGCCCATACCAAAAATGGGGAAAAGGTCGTTGACGTTCCACTGCGGGATCAAGGCGAGCAGCAGGACGGCTATACCGCCCATGACGTAGAGGTAAGTGAGGCGGGCTGTCCGGGCCAGCGCTTCAATGCCGAGGTAGGCCCCCAGCAGGCCGACAATAATGTATGAGGTTGAGATGACACTTATCGGTGTGCTGGGCAGGGCGGCGATAATCAGCGCTTCGCTGAATTCCCTGATAAACAGGGAACTAACCGACATAAAAAACACAACCGTCACCAGGTTTAAAGCAATTCCTATTACGGGGCCGCAGGCCTGTTCGGTTATTTCAATGATCGTATTCCCGGGGCTTTTCTTTAAAACCAGCGACACTACAAACACACCGGTCAGGGCGACCGCCAGCCCTCCCAGCGGGGCCATCCAAGCTGCGGAGCCACAGAGTTCGACCAGAGACCTGGGATAGGGCTGGAAGATCCTGGCCATGCTGGAGATGGCCAGCAGGATTATCGCCTCCGCCGGACCGACCGTACCCTCTTTAACCATTCTTTTCACCACCGTTCCGCCTGAGCCAGCCTCTGGAAACCCTGGGCTGGCTGGTGATATCCTGCGGGTTGACATAGTCAGGCCGCTTCTCGTGAAAAAACACCGGCAGCCTGGCCACTATATCCGGTCCTGCCACGGTCTTGGGCCCGGTTGGGGCCAGGTAAGGGACACCGAAGGATTTAAGGTTGGCCGTCAGGATGACCTGGGCGAAGAGGCCCATGGAAATCCCGAAGAAGCCAAGTGTCGCTCCCAGGGCTATGTAGATAAAGCGGTAGATCCGCAGGGAGAAGGCCAATGAGTAATAAGGTATGGCAAAGGAGGCCAGCCCTGTTACAGCGACTATAATTACCAGGATGGGGCTGACTATGTTTGCCTGCACCGCCGCCTGGCCGAGGATCAAGGCGCCCACGATGCCGATGGTCGATCCCATTACACCGGGTATGCGCAGGCCCGCCTCGCGGATCAGCTCAAAGGAAAACTCCATCAGAAGGACTTCGACAACCGAGGGGAAAGGGACTTTTTCCCGGTTTCCGGCAATAGCCAGGAGCAGCTCTGTCGGGATCATCTCCTGGTGGTATAAAACAACAGCAAGGTAAAATCCCGGCAGCAGAAAAGACAACAGGAAGGCCAGGGCGCGCAGCCAGCGGGTGAAGGTGCCGAACTGCCAGCGGTGGTATATCTCCTCCCCGGTGTGCAGCATCTCATACATTGTAGTCGGTACAACCAGGGCAAAAGGGCTGCCGTCTACAAGGATCGCCGCTCTTCCATCAATGATGTTTGCGGCGACTCGGTCGGGACGCTCCGTGGCCAGGACCGTCGGGTTTAAACTGTAGGGATTGTCCTCTATAAACTCCTCCAAAACTCCGCTGTCACCGATATAATCGGTCTTGATGCTATCGATGCGCCTCTTGACTTCCGCTACCAGGTCAGGGTTGGCCAGGTCCCGCAGGTACATGATGGCTACGGTTGTTCTGCTGCGGGTTCCCACCACCATGAATTCGGTTGTCAGTTTTTCGCTTTTGATTGCCTTTCTCAGTAAAGCTGTGTTGGCCCGCAGTGTCTCCGTGAAACCCTCCTGCGGCCCGCGGACAACCTGTTCTGAGGTAGGCCTCTCGACGCCGCGGTGTTCCCATCCCTTGGTCTCAACCAGCACTGCTTCCGCGCAGCCGTCAAGGAATAAGGCGGTATCCCCGTAGTTGACCGCTCCCAGGATATCTTGAAACCCGGATACGGTTTTTAACTGGTTTCCAGGCAGGAGGGCTTCTTCAACTACCTGTGCCAGTTTTCCTTTATCAGTGGGTGCAGGTTTATCGGCAAAAGCCATTAAAGCCTGGAAAAGCAGGTCTTGAATGGTTTTGTCGGTCATGCCGTCAATGAAAACACAGAAGCAGTCAATTGGGTGTTTTGTGCCGATCACCAAATCCCTGACGATAATGTCTTTGTTGTCTGGCAAACCGTATAATTTTTTAATAATTTCTTTGTTTTCCCGTAGGGAAGCGCTTACTGAACCATTATCCGGCAGCGGTTCTTCCCGGTTTATCTCGGAAGGACGGACAGGCTTCTTAAAAGATCGTCTGTTGCTTTGGGGTTTTCCTGCTGGATCATCATTTGCAGATGCAGTTTTTTTATCTTCTGTAGATTCTTCTTTCTTATCATCTTGTGTTTCCTTGAGGATGAAGCCCTCCCGATTAAGGTTTTCCCGGTAAGAGATCAATTCAAGAAAAATTTTTAGGATATTCATGCCGCACCTGCCAGTCATCCATCATCAAAGCATATTGTATCCTGTAAAAATGGTTATATGCAGTTTTAAATAAAGGATATACCAATACATCCTGTCGAAAAAAACATGACTAATATTTTACTTGTAAAGAGATAGAATATCTGATGTCAGGGAGGGTAATAAATGAAGCAGATCTGGGCGCCGTGGCGCATGGTTTACATCGGCGGGGATCATGGTGATGAGTGTGTTTTTTGTGAAAAGGCCTCATCGGATCAAAATGAGGACGAGGCAAACCTGGTCCTTTTGCGTGGGGAAAAGACTTTTGTGATCATGAATCTGTACCCATATATTAATGGGCATCTTTTGATTGTTCCCAAAAGACATGTCGGTGAAATAGAGGACCTTACCGAAGAGGAGATGATGGAGCTTTTTAAGATGACCCAGAAGATGGTCAGGGTGCTCCGCGCTTTCAACCCGCAGGGCTTCAATGTGGGAGTAAATATTGGCAGGGTAGCCGGGGCGGGAGTGCCGGGGCACTTTCACATCCATGTGGTGCCCCGTTGGAGCGGTGATACCAACTTCATGCCGGTTCTTGGCGACGTCAGGGTTATCTCAGAATCCCTGGAAGGGACTTATAAAAAGCTAAAACAGTCGCTGGCCGATCTGGAAGGGCAAAAATAGGAACGGTTAAAAGACTAAATGTTCAGTGTCTCTCTTAATTGACGCCTGAAATACTGAAGGAAACTGTTATAGGACAGGTTCCCCCCGGCCACCTCCATAAAGTCCTCAATAAGCCCCTGGTGGCGGTGCAAAACTCTGTGGATGAGGCCGGAGATGGGGGGTACCCAGCGGGTGAGACGGAAGGCGCCGGCCAGTTCAGGTCCCATCTTTTCCTGTACCAGGTCGGTGTATCCCCCCAGGTCAGGGTCGGGCCGGCTGACCTGCCCGGAGATTACTTCCGCCGCCAGACGTGCGCTGTAGACAGCGGGGAAGATGCCTTCCCCGGTAAAAGCGTCCGCCAGGCCTGCAGCATCTCCCAGCACCAGCGCACGATCACAGTGCAAATCATCCGGCTGTGGGTTCACAGGTATGATCCAGCCCCGTGTTCTAACAGTGGCTTCCAGCCCGGACAGCCCTTCCGACTGGATATAATGCTCCAGTTGGTGGCGAAGTTTTTTAGGCCGTGGTGAATTGCTCCACACACCTACCGATAGATGGTCAGCTTTGGGGAAAACCCAGGCGTAACCAGACGGGACAAGCCCGTATTCTATTTTTATCGCGCCGCGGTATTGTCCCAATTTTTCCGGTGATGCGGGAATTTCAGTTTCCAGGCTGGCGGCCAGTTTCTTGCGCCCGCCAAGTCCGAGGTGACGGGCTACCACACTATTCGCGCCGTCAGCGCCAACCAGGATATTCCCCTGCCACTGGGCGTCTCCTGCGTATACCGACACATTTTGGCCAGTTACCTCAACCCGTTCCACCCGGATCCCTTCCAGGATTTTTGCACCTGCTTCTTTTGCCTTATCTGCCAGGAGAGCGTCAAAACGTTCTCTGCCGACCATAAATGCTATCGGCTTCGGGGCGGTGAACTCAACCGGCCTGGTAAAACGATAGGAGAAGATGACTTTGCAGATGGTATCTTCGATTACCGGGCTCAAATCAAAACCCAGAAGATTAACAACCTTGGGGGTAATTCCTCCCCCGCAGGGTTTATACCGGGGCAACCGTTCTTTTTCCAAAACCAGCACATTTATACCCGAACTGGCTAATAAATATGCCAGATATGCTCCAGACGGCCCCGCGCCGATAATAATCACCTGGTGCACTTAAAAACTCCCCCCTGTGGTTTAAAAGCCTAGTAAAACTTGGATTGCCGTTTTTAGCCGTTAATGGACATACTACAACCTGGATATTTTTTGATGTAAATTCGATATTGATCTTAAAAACCCTTGCTTGTCGGAATTAAAATTTATTGGCAGCCCAAACTTAATCCACAGAATTATTCACAGGCTTAAATTTTATGTTGATAAAATATACATATTTGAAAGATCTCTATTCCTTAATTCATTTATATGCAAAAGGCCATAAAAAATAAAAGGAGCTGTTGTCAGCTCCTAAAGAGTTATGTATTGTTTAATTAGATTATCCAGATACACCTATTGTTGTAATAAAGTTGGTGGTGAGTCTAACCAGTTCTTTTCCTTTTGCAGTTTTACAAATGCTCCATAGACTTTATTATCTGCTTTTAATATATCATATATTAGATTTCTGACTTCAGGTATGGTAGTGTTCCTTAATGCTTCTGTTTCCAAATTTAATACAGCGCGCAGGTGCTCCCCCAGACTAGCGGCAATATCCTTGTCACCAAGTATTACATTAGACACAGTAAACGTAGACTGGTCATTAATTTTACTTTCCAAATTTGTCGCTTCAGGCGGCTCAAAGCCTTTATCCATAAATAATTTCCGGATCGTCTCTATTTGCTTACAAACAGTATTGATTCTTGTATTTAAATGCTTTTTAAGGTCCTTGTCATTAGACTGCTTAAGGAGAATTATATAGATTGGTATAGAAGTGATTTTATTTCTGGCAATGTCCCATAGTCCAAAGGCGCCGCCTAAGGTCAGGCTGTTTTCAGGCAAATGACTTTTGTCAAACAGGAGATTAATTAAATTCATACACATTCTCCTTATAATTATTGCGGCAGCAAAGTTGGCGGAAAGTCCTGCCAATTCTTTTTTCTTTGCAGCGCCAATATGGCATTGTATCCCATATTGTCATCATCCAGTATGTTACTCATCAAATCTATAATATTTTCATCGGTCGCGTTTCTTATCGATTCCGCTTCTAACGTCAGGACAAGCCTGACTATTTCTCTCATGCTCATAGCTATATCCTCATCATCAAGCATGGTGTCGGGGATGACAAAGGCGGTCTTTTCATCAAATTTTCTTTCCCAGTTTTGTTCGGAGGGGCAATTATAGCCCCTGTCTTTTAATATCTTTTGGATTTTGCTTATGTGCCTGGTAGTAGAAAAATCAACTCCGTTTTTGATTAGATCTTTTAATTCCTTGTCCTTGGCTTGCCTGTAAAATATCGACAGGACAGATAAGCCTATGATTTTATTTCTTGCCACTTCCCACAAACTGATAACATCACCCATGTGCAGGTAATTTGTATTTTGGTTTTTGGAAATAACCTGCATTTTAACCATAAAACTATATTCTCTCCTTTTTGCCGGCTTTTTAGCGCACATTCTCCGATGCGGGCAAATTTGTTTTTTTATTATAACCAGGAGAAAGCTTTCTAACCGTTTTTGAGGTTGCTGCTTTCGCTTATTTCCGGAGTTGCAGTAATGACTTTAATAGGTTTTTTTGAAAAACTTTATGGTAGAATTGATTTATAACTAACGAGGTGCGGAGAAGATATGAACAACCACATTGATTTCGTAATTGCTTGGGTTGACGGAGATGACAAGGAATGGCAAAAAAGCAAAAATAGATATATGAAAATAGAAGATCAATCTACATCGAGTTTATATAGAGATTGGGATAACTTGCAATATTGGTTTAGAGGTGTAGAAAAATTTACACCGTGGGTTAATAAAATCCATTTCGTAACATGCGGTCATTTGCCCAAGTGGTTGAACATCAATCATACAAAACTGAATATCGTCAAGCATTCCGATTATATGCCGAAAGAATATCTTCCGACTTTTAATTCTCATTCTATTGAGTTGAATCTTCATAGAATAGAAGTATTGGAAGAACAATTTGTTTATTTCAATGATGATACATTCATTATGAACTATATGCAGCCAACAGACTTTTTTAATAAAGGTCTTCCTTGTGACAGTGCAATTATGTCAGCCCTTGTACCCTTGATTCCCAAAGATCCCTTTTTTCACTATTATATTAATAATCTTTCGATTATTAATCATCAATTTTCGAAAAGAAAAGTCTTAAACAAAAATTTGAGCAAGTGGTTTAGTTTAAAGTATGGAAAACTCCTATTGAAGAATATATATTATGCTCCTATTGGGGGCTTTTTTGGATTTTATAATTTTCATATGCCCACATCTTTTTTAAAATCAACATTCAAAGAAGTATGGGAAAAAGAACCTGAAGTTCTAGATGCTACATCGTTGAATAAATTTCGCACCATATACGATGTTAATCAATATGTCTTTTCCTATTGGCAGTTTGCAACTGGAAAGTTTTTTCCAAGAAAAACGGATTATGGTCGTTTCTTTATTTTAGGAGAATATGAACAAGATCTTTTCAAGGTTATGTCTTCAAAAAAATATAAAATGATTTGTATTAACGATAGCAAATCGGAAATCAATTTTAATGAAAAAAAAGAAGCAATAAAAAAGCAATTTAATCAATTACTTCCTGATAAATCAACATTTGAGTTGTAAGGACCAATAATCTCTTTCCCTTTGTTATCATATTTATTGTATAAAAATAGCAATATTCTTTTAAGCTTTACCAAACACGGTTTTATTAAATAACTGTAATACTCACGATACCCGTCAACAACTATGCAATTTTCATAGACATTAAAAGTATGGAATCCCATATTGTACGGGGGTGAATGTTTGCTGGATAATACCATTACTTCTTGTTCTTCATATTCTTGAGCTGATAATTTTTTAACTTCCATGATTCTAATTAAATGTCCATATGACTTCTCTGAATCCATTGCAGGCCTGAATAATTTGCCCTGGTATTCGAAAAATCTACCAGCGGGACGCGCTGTTTTTATATCAATTTTTACAGGATTTATTTCATGCGGGATAAATGCTCCAAATCGATTAGAGTGAAATATACTTAGTTTGGTTACCGCATCTTTGGGAATTTTCTTCGTTGTTGCAAAAATCCAATATTTATCGTCATAGTATAGCAAGGTTGGATCTACTAAGGCATTTTCATTTACTTTAATTTTTTGGTAACTTTGACCACCATTTAATTTCTTATAAGCATATGTGGCACCACTTCGATATCCTTCCGGTATTATATAATCATTGAATATATAAGGATATGAAAGGTGGTAATGATCATTTAAAATGATTTCTCTATTTACCAATTTCATGGTTTTTTTATCTACTGTCAAACTGGATATTCTACCTTTGGCTTCGCAAAAAAGATATTCCTCAACTAAAATATAATAGTATTTTTGGTCTTGATCGTGAAGAAAGGGGTCTGCAAAAAAACGATCTCCATATTTATGTTTAACCCAGCGAATTTTCATGTTATTGGGATTATTAAAGATATCTTCAATACTAGATTCCACTACCCCAATATTCCATAAACAAAGTAAGAATTTATCTTTAAATCCCATGTCCTAACACCTCTTTATGTAAATCGCTCATTTAAGAAAAATAAACGGGTAATTCTTTCTGATCCCGTTAATCGTATAACAAATCAACAAATAAACGCGTCTGCAGAAGGGAATCTTTATATATTTGTGTATTGCCCAGATATGCTTATAGCCGACTCTTTTGTTTCTGGTAACAGAACCCTTTCTGATCCTGTATTGTGCTAAAACCTCTTTTTGTCCATGGGCTGTATAACCTTCTTTTAATATGGTCAACCAATATAAATAATCTTCAAATAGTGGGACGCTGGTATTAAAGTACCGTTTGCCAATTATTTCAGAATTATACACAGCTGTCAGGCACGGGATGTAATTGGTTTTCAGGAGCATGGAATAGCTCACCTGATCAGGTACAATAAAGTTGCCAAAGCTTTTACATCTATCTTCACTGATTCGCTGATAGGATGAAAATACAAAAGGATAATATTCCTTTTCCATAAGCGATATGGTACTGGAAAGGAAATGTTCCAGCCAGATGTCATCACTGTCAATAAAGGTGATATACTTACCCATGGCTTCTCTTAAACCCAGGTTTCTCGATATGGCCGGACCTTTATTTTCGGTATTTTTAAGCAGACTGATCCGGCTGTCTGTTTTAATAATACTCTCTATCAACTCAACACTGTGGTCGGTTGAGCCATCATCCACAATGATCATTTCCCAGTTGCCATAATTTTGCTTGATGACCGATTGAATTGTTTCATCAATCGTTTTTTCTGCATTATAGGCAGCCGTAACAATTGACACCAGCGGCTCCATAGCCTACCCCCTGATCAGACGTTCGAACACATTAAAATATAATGTCGCTATTCTCTCTGGATCATATTCCTGAGCCATGGTTTTTTTTATGCGCCTAAGTTCGCTTTTTGGCGGTCTATTCTCCAGAAGGTTCAATATGCGTGCTGCTAACGCGTTGGGATCTTCAGCAGGCTCATAATAATTTACCATATTTCTTGTAACTTCCGGTATACTCGTCTCACGCGTAGTCAACACCGGTGTTTCGAACAACGCTGCTTCAACCGGCGTCATCCCGAAGCCTTCATGTAGTGATGGTGAAACAAAAAGGTCGGCATTCTGATATAAATAATTTCTGTGTTCATCTGATAAATAGCCGGTTATGATTAATTTTTTAATTTGATTCTGAGAGGCATATTGTTCGGGGTCAATGCGAATATGCCCTTTTACTCCGGTCAGGACCAGGCAATGATCAACTTTATCCTCAATAAGCTGGAAAGCTTTTAGTAAGGTAATGAGATTTTTATGGTTGCGTATAGAATTCACACTTAAAATATAAGGTTTGTTTACCGGAAATTCTCTGATATTTTCGCGATTTACCCATACCGGATTATTGATAACAGTAATCTTATTTGGGTCTGCACCGGGGTAGTATTTCAAAATATCCTGTTTCACAAATTGCGAAGGTGCAATAATATGATTAGTTTTATAAATCAAGCCCGCATACCTGTATTGTACATATTTTATATATTTAGTGCTATGTTCGCCTGGATAATTTTTGAAGAACAAATCGTGCATGGTAATCAGCGTCGGGATTTTTTTGCTGATATAAGAATTTACTGAGTTATAAGGGTGAAACAGAAGATCGTAGTGGTTATTTTTCAGAAAATGGGGAACCAGATAGCGATCTATAAATAGTGATTTTAAAAAACGGTGGTATTTGTTCAAATTATTAAATTTACCCATAGCCGCTACCGGTATAACTTTTGCTTCTGGAAATAAACGCACTGCTTTTTCGTAGAATGTATCGAAGACAAATAAATGGAAACCCTTATTCAGTTTGCCGATGGTTTGCAAGCCTTTAAAAAGATTTAGCGCGAATTGCCCAATTCCTTCAGATTGTTTTCCATCCAGTAGATACGTAAGATTGACAGCTATTCACATAACATTAGTCATTCAAAATATTCATAATAAATGCTGCTGCTTTTGGTATACGCATAGCTATTCAGATACTCTCTTTTTATAGCTTTGAGTTTTTTCTAATATTCCCCAGTTTTTAAAATCTCAAGTATTTTTCTTTTCAAAACCTTATACTTATTGTCCGGCTTCTTACTCTATAAATCGGACTCGTTTCGCTACG
>CAZIYV010000034.1:0-26180 GCA_964543575.1 uncultured Pelotomaculum sp. | reverse complement strand
TTTGCCGCCCGTTACTTCAGGGATACGATGGTAGTTTCTTCAGACCGCTGCCGCTCGCTTGTCAGTGACTCTGAAACAAACATTTCTGCATCGCGGGAAGCGTTTAAGCTTTTCCGTTTTACCATTGAGCGCCGTCTCTCCCTGGGCCGTTTTACAGTGGCTGATTCCACTGCTATTACTCCGGTAGCCCGCCGGGAACTTCTGCAGCTAGGGAGAAAACACGGTTTCAACGTTACCCTGCTGGTTTTTGACCTGCCGGAGAATATCTGTCTGGCGCGGAACAGCGGACGGGACCGCAGGGTAACCGGCAAGGTGATTGCCGGGATGCAGAAAATGCTGCGCAGGAGTTTAAAGGTTGTTCAAAAAGAGGGGTTTGACCAGGTAAGTGTGATAACGGAAAAAGATTTAAACGGTCACACTTTTAAAGTTGAAATCCGCAACCATGAGGTCACCTGGCCCGGGCCCTTTGATATTATCGGGGACATACACGGCTGCTGTGATGAACTGACCCTGCTTCTTAAAAAACTTGGGTACAGCAGGAGATATGGCTGCCACTACCATCCGCTGGGAAGGAAGGCTGTGTTTCTCGGCGATATTGTCGACCGGGGCCCCCGCAGCCTGGATAGTTTCTGGCTGGTAAAACACATGGTTGACTCGGGTAACGCCCTTTACGTTACCGGCAACCACTGCCGCAAGCTTTCCCGTTATCTGGAGGGGAGAAATATTAAAATTGCCAACGGTTTAGAAAAGACTGTAGAAGAAATAAAGGCACTGCAGGAAGATGAAAGGGAATACTTCAGGGATGAATTCCTGAATCTCTACGGGGAGGCGACGCCGTACCTGATCCTTGACCGGGGCAGGCTGGTGGTGTCGCACGGCGGGATCAAGGAGGATATGATCGGTAAGGTAAATGAGAGGATCAGGAATTTCTGTTTTTTTGGAGACGCTACCGGTGCAACAACTGAGGAGGGTCTTCCTGTAAGACGTGATTGGGCACGGGAGTACAGCGGCGACGCACTGGTCGTGTACGGCCACACACCTGTTCCTGATGCTTTATTTGTAAATAATACCATAGACATTGACCAGGGCTGTGTTATGGGTGGAAAACTTACAGCCCTGCGCTATCCTGAACTTGAGATTGTACAGGTTCCATCTTTTGCCGCTTACTACGAGAGGGCCGGCTTTGCGGGAAAAACCGCTGCGTCAGTGGAAGAACAGCCTGGTTTGAATGAGCCGACCTCAACTGTTTAATCTTATATTTTACCGACCATATCCCAGCTGCGTTTTATTCCCGGCTGCCCAGGTACCCAACCTGCGGGTGCTCCCAAACCGGTCGCCTCTGTAAACTGCAGGGCTTGCAGTACACGGATTATTTCATCAACGTTGCGCCCTACCGGGCTTGGGTACTTGGTGAAAAATTTAATCAATCCATCAGGAGAAATAATTAAAGTAGTCCTGGTCGAAAAGCCGGTTTCCGGATTATAAGCCCCGTAGCATTTTGAAATCTCGTGGGTTGGGTCTGACAGTATAGGGTACTGCACTTTTCTTGCTGAAGGTGAAATTTGCGCAAAAATCTTATGTGCATATACACTGTCTGTGCTAATTGCCAGAACTTCAGCACCTAACCTTTTAAACTGATCATAACGGTCAGCCACGGCTGCCAGTTCTGTTGGTCAGACAAAGGTAAAGTCAGTAGCGTAAAAAAATAACACAACCCAAATATTACGGAAATCCGAAAGCTTAACATTAATTCTATCCCCCCTGTAATAAGCTTCGGCAGCGAAATCAACTGCTGGTATATCCAAAACAATTGGCTCATGTGCAAAGCAGCCAGAGGGCGAAAGGACTTTAGACAATAGAGTTCCCCCCTTGGGTTTTTATCCATTATATGGGATTAGGGGGTTTTCGGTGACTGGATTACGAGGCAGGGTAAGACCAAAAAAAAACTGCCCAATGGACAGTTTTATTCATATAATTATTATTTCTCATCGGATTCTTTTTCATTTTCTTCTTCAACTGCAAAAGGTGACACGCCGGGACATGGGCCCTTCGCGCCGGGGTTAAAGATGGGGGTACCCGATCCGAAGCTGGGCATGTTTGGTCCAAAGCTAGTGCCCGGGCCAAAAACACCGCCTGGCCCCATCCCGACACCACCGCTGACTGCAGGTCCGGCACTCACGCCGGCTGTTGGTTCCATACCGGCGCCGGGGAGTATTCCCGGACCCTCTATAAGACCGGAGCCAAAAGTTAACCCCGGGCTGGTGCCTATAGCAGGGCCGATGCCTATGCCGGGACTGACGGTGGGAGCGGGAGTAGGAAGGGGGCAGGGCATTTCAGGCATTTGGGGGCAGGGCATGCCGGGACAGGGCATAACCGGGCAAGGCATTCCCTGACAGGGCATACCTGGAATAAAGCCAACACCCACGCCTACACCTACACCCACACCCATACCGGGGCCAAAGCCAACACAGGGACCCATGCCCATACCGGGACCAGCACCAACACCGGGACCCATGCCCATACCGGGACCCATGCCCATACCGGGACCAGCACCAACACACGGACCCATGCCCATGCCTGGGTCTATGACTACACCCGCGCCTGCTCCAACACCGACTCCAATGCCCATGCCGGGTCCGAAGAATACACCGGCGCCTGCGCCAACACCGACCCCGATACCCATGCCAGGCGCGAAACCTTCACCTGCGCCAGCCCCGGGGCAGGGCATACCAGGCATATATCCGGTGGTCGGAGAGACCTGTGTGCCTGGTTCATATGCGCATGGCTCACAAGTGCAGCACAGAATATTAGACCAGAATCTTGCCTCCTCCAGTTCGTGGCCTATCAGGTCCAGTACCATTCCCCTGGCCACCTCATTGGGGGCAAACATGGCCAGATGTGCCAGATGATGGATCTGGCATAGTTCTATGTTGAGAATTTGTCTCACGGTATTACACCAAGCTGACATAACAAAAACCTCCTTATAAACTTATTCTTTCTTTTCTTCCACAGCATAAAATTGAGGGGGCATAACAGGCTGGCCTCCCTGCATCATGGGCGCTGCCGCACCCAGGCCGTATGCGGCCGCCACTGCGGCCAGTCTGGCGGCCTGGTTCTGCTCCATCATGGCCATATGCGCGATCATCTGCTGCAGGCAGGGTGTGGGCGCCATCGGGGCGAGTTGGGCGTAAAGAGCCGCCTCACACTGCTCATACTGCATCAACATATCAAACATCATCTGGAGATTCATGCAGCCCATATCATTCATCTGGCTGCCGGCCATTGCTTCGGTTTTGACATCCATATCTGTAGTCCTCCTGTTTTTTGGTTTTTTACATAATATGAAAAAATATTTACTGTGGTTACTGTTTCCTTTTTATCCACTTTTTTTCGGAAGTCGCAATTTCTATTAAAAAAGAATTAATCATAAACAAACAATTTGATAATGAATTGATAGAGATATAAATATTTCTTGACACTTTATGGGGTTTTTTTGTATACTGGATAACAAGTTATTGTAAAAAAAGGCTGTGAAGGGGACCAGGGACAGCGTATTGAGAGCGTCAGAGAGCCGGGGTAGCTGAGAACCGGCGCTTTCAGCGAGCCCGACATCACCCCGGAGCTGCAGGCTGAAGAGTTTTTTAAGTAAGCCGGGCCGGATTGGACGTCCGTTACAACGTCGTGCTGTTACAGCAGCACATCTTAAGAGGCTTCCGGTTGCATGGAAGCAAACAGGGTGGTACCGCGGAAGGTTTTCGACCTCTCGTCCCTGCAGTTTAATAGCTGCCGGGTGGAGGGGTTGTTTTATTTTGTAAAAATATTTAAAATTGTAAGAAAGGTCTTATGATTTATATTTCAGGAAGAGGTGGACTCATGATTATTTACCTGAACGGAGAGTATGTTCCCAGGGAGCGGGCGGTTGTGTCGGTTTTCGACCACGGTCTTTTATATGGCGATGGTGTCTTCGAAGGCATTCGCGCCTATCACGGCAGGGTCTTCAAACTGGGCGATCACCTGGACCGCCTTTATGAAGGGGCGAGGGCTATCACTATGGAAATACCTGTTTCCAAGAGCGAATTGCAGGAAATAGTTTTGGAAACCCTGAGACGCAACAACCTGCGCGACGCTTATATCCGCCTGGTGGTGACCCGGGGTGTGGGCGACCTCGGCCTTGACCCGCGCAAGTGTCCCAAAGCTTTCATTTTCTGTATTGCCGCTTCCATAGTGCTTTACCCCGACGAGTTATATAAAAATGGGTTGTCGGTAATCACCGCGTCTACCCGGAGAAATATCCCCACTGCCTGTGTGCCGCGGGTAAAGTCGCTGAACTACCTGAACAATATATACGCCAAGCTCGAAGCCAACCTGGCCGGTATGCCGGAGGCGATCATGCTCAATAATGAAGGTTATGTGGCGGAAGCTACAGGAGATAATATATTTTTGGTGAAAAAAGGTGTTTTAATTACACCGCCGGTCTCTGCGGGCATTCTGGAGGGGATCACCCGCAACGCGGTTATTGATATAGCGCGCGAGAAGGGTATCCCCGTAGAGGAGAGAATGTTTACCTTGTTTGACGTTTACACCGCCGACGAGGTTTTCTTCACCGGCACCGCCGCGGAAGTCATTCCCTGCATTAATGTGGACGGCCGTCTGATTGCAGACGGCAAACCCGGCAAGATGACCTGGGAACTTATAGCGGCTTTCCACGAGCTTACCAAGGTAGACGGCCCTCTTATTTACCCCGCAGGGGGATCCTCTAAACAATAGAATTACTTCATTAAAACTTAAAACGGGCGTACTGGCCGGCCGTGCACCGGCCTTTTTTTTTTAGTAAGCGCCCGACCGGCATAGAGTTAGTATTCAGGAAGGAATGACAGAAATGAGTGCGGTTAAATTATCAGGGGCGGAAATTTTGCTGAAAAGTTTAGAAACTGAAGGGGTAGACACAATTTTTGGTTACCCCGGCGGTCAAGCCCTGCCAATTTATGACGCCCTTTACGACTCCGGCATCCGGCACATCCTGGCCCGCCATGAACAGGGAGCCGCACACGCGGCGGACGGCTACGCCCGCGCCACGGGCAGGCCCGGCGTCTGTTTGGCGACTTCCGGCCCCGGCGCCACCAACCTTGTTACCGGCATAGCAAACGCGTATATGGACTCGGTGCCCCTGGTGGCCATTACCGGCCAGGTAGCTCAATCCTTACTGGGGAGGGACTCCTTTCAGGAAGCGGATATTACCGGCATCACCATGCCCATCGTCAAACACAGCTATCTTGTTAAAAACCCGGCCGAACTGGCCCAAATCGTAAAGGAGGCTTTCCACATCGCCACCACCGGCAGGCCCGGGCCGGTACTGATTGATATGCCCAAAGATGTTTCATCGGGAAAGATCGATTATATAAGCCCGGTAGAAATGAATTTACCCGGCTACAAGCCGCTGCTGGACGGGGACCAGTCTCTGGTAATGGAGGCGGCCAGGGCTATAGCCAAATCGGAGCGGCCGCTGATTTACGCCGGTGGCGGTGTGGTTATTTCCGGCGCTCACGAAGAACTGACCCGTCTGGCGGAATTTCTGATGGCGCCTGTTACCTGCACCCTGATGGGTCTTGGCGGCTTTCCCGGCAGCCACCCGCTTTTCCTCGGCATGCTGGGGATGCACGGGACCAAATACGCCAACTTCGCTGTTTGTGAGTGCGATCTTTTAATAGCCGTGGGGGCGCGCTTTGACGATCGCGTGACCGGCAAGCTGGAAACCTTTGCCCCCGAGGCTAAAGTAATTCATATAGATATAGACCCCGCCGAAATCGGGAAAAATGTAAGAGTTGACATTCCTATCGTAGGGGATGTTAAAAGGGTCTTAGGCCAGTTGCTGGAAGTCCTCCAGCCGGGACTTGGTGAAGCCTGGCAGGATAAAATCCAGGCCTGGAAGAAAGAGTATCCCCTGGAGTACCAGGACAACGGAGGATCATTAAAACCACAGTCAGTCATCCGGGAGATATATAATCTTACCGGAGGCAATGCCAGGATTACCACTGAAGTTGGCCAGCACCAGATGTGGACAGCACATTATTACACCTTTACCAAACCGCGTTCCTTCATTACTTCCGGCGGACTGGGAGCCATGGGATACGGACTGCCGGCGGCTGTTGGCGTTCAGGTAGGCTGCCCCGGTGAAACGGTATTCGATATCGCCGGTGACGGCAGCATTCAAATGAATATCCAGGAGCTTTGCACCGCAGTCAACTATGAACTCCCGATCAATGTGGCGATATTAGACAATGGCTACCTGGGTATGGTCAGGCAGTGGCAGGAAATGTTTTACAACCGGAGGTATTCCCACAGTGATCTGCTAAACCCGGACTTTGTCAAACTGGCTGAAGCTTACGGCGCAGAGGGGATCAGGGTAACCAAGAAAGCAGAGGTGGCCCCGGCGCTGGAGCAGGCCATCCGGTCCAATAAGCCGGTTATGATCGACTTTATCATAGACCGGGAAGACAACGTGCTGCCCATAGTTCCCCCGGGAGAATCGTTAAATAAAATGCTGGGATAACTGGGACGTGGGAAATGGGACGTGAGAAGAGATGTAGGTGAGAATTTATTCGCACAAAAATGTCCGGATGAATCCGGACCTACATGACGCAACTTATGTTTTAAGGGGAAAGCAGAATAAAACGACGTCCGACGACTAAAACCGTATGTGCGAAATCATTTGCGCATACCGATGAGTTATTATTTGTATAAAATTATTGTCCGAATAAATTCGGGCCTACACTTTTGAGTGGGAAATGTGTCATGGGAATCAGTTTTTCAGGGTAATATGTGAGAGTATGATATACTCGGAAACAAATCTATCTTTTTCTCACGTCCCACGTCTCACGACTCACATCTCAAACGGGGGGTTTTAAAAAATGAGGCATACCCTGGCTGTATTGGTAGAAAATAATCCTGGGGTGCTTGCCCGGGTGGCCGGCCTTTTCAGCAGGCGGGGTTTTAACATCGACAGCCTGGTGGTAGGCAGGACGGACAATCCGGCTGTATCCGCGATGACCATTGTGGTGGAAGGTGACGACAGGTATCTCGAACAGGTAAACAAGCAGCTTCATAAACTGGTGGATGTTATAAGAATCAGCGATATTACCAAAGATGCCTATGTGGACAGGGAACTGGTCCTGATCAAGGTCAGCGCCGACTCCTTCAAGCGGGCTGAAATTATGCAGCTGGTGGATATATTCCGCGCCCGTATAGTTGATGTGGGCCCCAAGTCCCTTACTATCGAGGTTACCGGCAACGATGGTAAAATCAGTGCTTTTGAAGAATCACTGCGTCCTTTTGGCATCAAGGAACTGGTCCGGACAGGTAAAATTGCCATGTTGCGGGGCTTTAAAGCCAGTTCTAAAAATAACGTTCACAAAGAGGAGGATGAAAGTTAATGTTTAAAGTGTACTATGATCAAGACGCGGACCTGGGTTTGTTAAAAGGGAAAACTGTAGCTATCATTGGTTACGGCAGTCAGGGCCACGCCCAGGCGCAAAACCTTCAGGACAGTGGTATCAACGTGGTAGTCGGACTGCGCAGGGACCTGCCCGACTGGGAAAAAGCCGAGTCTGACGGGCTTAAGGTAGTCACTGTGCCCGAAGCGGCCAAAGCCGGGGATATCATCCAGATCCTCGTTCCTGACGAACTACAGGCCAGTATCTACAAAGCGTAAATCGAGCCGTACCTTAGTGAGGGCAACGCTTTGATGTTCTCGCACGGCTTCAACATTCACTTCGGCCAGATTGTGCCCCCGGCCAATATCGATGTTTTCATGGTCGCGCCTAAAAGCCCGGGCCATATGCTGCGCCGTATGTTTGAGGAAGGCAAAGGAGTTCCCTGCCTGGTCGCGGTCTATCAGGATTACTCCGGGAAGACCAAAGACATAGGTCTGGCTTATGCCAAAGGCATTGGCGGCACCAGGGCGGGCGTTTTTGAAACAACTTTCAAAGAGGAGACTGAAACCGACCTTTTCGGGGAACAGGCTGTACTGTGCGGCGGTGTGACCGAGTTGATCAAAGCCGGTTTCGAAACCCTGGTGGAAGCGGGCTACGCTCCCGAGATAGCCTATTTTGAGTGCCTTCATGAAATGAAGCTGATCATCGACCTGGTCAATGAGGGCGGACTCAGCACGATGCGTGATTCCATCAGCAACACAGCCGAGTACGGCGACTACATAACAGGAACGCGGATTATTACCGAGGAAACACGCAAGGAAATGAAAAAGGTCCTGGCTGAGATCCAAAACGGCCAGTTTGCCAAGACGTGGATCCTGGAGAACCAGGCCGGTCGCCCGGTTTACAACGCCATAGCCAAGCGGGAAAAAGAAACCTTAATTGAAAAAGTAGGCGCGGAACTGCGCAAAATGATGCCCTGGCTGAAGAAATAGACGTGGGAAATGGGACGTGGGACGTGAGGAATGGGACGTGAGACGTTAGCTGTAGGTGCGACTTTAGTCGGCTAAGGTCAGGGGACACACCGGCTAAGGAAAGGGGACACTCTATTTTAGGTATTCTTTTGTTGACGAGGAATGTCCCCGATGGAACGTGTGAAGGAAAAGCTCGACTGGAGAGTTGGGACAAATCCGAGACGAAAGTTAAGACGTCCAGTTAAACACTTACCAGGTATACCTGCTCACGATCAATTTTTAAATGATTTTTTTGCCCGTGAGGAATACCTGTGTACTCACGTCCCACGTCTCACGACCCACGACACAATTGACTCACATCCAATATTGGGGGAATATGCTTTGGAAATCACTGTTGCGGAAGCCCTGATCCGTTGTTTAGAGCAGGAAAACGTTGAACTGGTTTTCGGGTATCCTGGCGGGGCGATCCTGCCTGTATATGATGCCCTGAACAAAACCACCATCAAGCACGTGCTGGTCCGGCATGAACAGGGCGCTGCCCATGCCGCCGACGGCTATGCCCGGGTAACCGGGAAGGTCGGGGTCTGCCTGGTCACATCGGGACCGGGCGCCACCAATCTGGTTACAGGCATTGCCAACGCTTATATGGATTCGGTGCCTATGGTGGTTATAACAGGCCAGGTGTCAACCGGGATGGTGGGTACCGACGCTTTTCAGGAAGTTGATATCACTGGTATCACATTACCGATCACCAAGCACAACTTTCTGGTAAAAGACCCCAACCAGCTGCCTGTAATTATAAAAAAGGCGTTTCACCTTGCTTCCACCGGCCGCCCCGGCCCGGTCTTAATCGACCTGCCCAAGGATGTGGCGATGGAGAAAATCAAGTTTAAATATCCCAAGACGGTAGTTCTGCCGGGTTACAAGCCCACTTACAAGGGGCATCCCTCCATGGTGCAGCAGGCCGCCAGGATCATCATGGAGTCCGAACGGCCGGTTATTTACGCGGGTGGGGGTATCCGTATCGCCAACGCGGCGCCGGAACTGCTGCAGCTGGCGGAAACGATAAACGCCCCGGTGACCCATACCCTGATGGGACTGGGCTGTTTGCCCGGCGATCACCCGCTTTTCCTGGGCATGCTGGGGCTGCATGGCACCAGGTACGCCAACCAGGCGGTTACGGAAAGCGACTGTTTGATAGCGGTCGGCGCCCGTTTTGACGACAGGGTTGTTTCCAGGATCAGCGGGTTCGCGCCCACTGCCAAAATCATTCACATAGACATTGACCCTGCCGAGATCGGCAAAAACGTACAAATTCGGCTGCCTATTGTGGGCGATGTCAAAAATGTCCTGGGCGCGCTTTTGCCCCAGTTGGGGAAGAAGGAGAACTCTCAGTGGCTGGCCAGGATCCGGCAGCTAAAAGAGGAATTCCCACTGCGCTATGACCAGCACGGTGGCCTAAAACCGCAATTTGTGGTCGAAAAGCTTAATCAACATAAAGATGACACTGCTATTGTAGTTACAGATGTGGGCCAGCACCAGATGTGGGCGGCCCAGTACATGAGTTTTAAAGAACCCCGCTGCTTTTTAGCATCCGGCGGCCTCGGGGCTATGGGCTTTTGCCTGCCCGCCGCAGTCGGCGCCAAATTGGGCGCGCCCGACAGGACGGTTATACTGGTAGTTGGTGACGGTGGTTTTCAGATGACCATGCAAGAATTGGGTACAATTGCTGAGCAGAAACTGCCGCTGAAAATATTTATCTTAAACAACCAGCGGCTGGGCATGGTCCGCCAGCTGCAGGAGTTTTACTGCCAGAACAGGTACATCGCCGTAGATTTTCAATTCAATCCGGATTTTGCCGCGCTCGGGCGCCTCTACGGGATGGAGGGGTACACTGTTGAAACAGCGCGGCAGCTCGAAGAATTGCTGCCGGAAATACTGACCTCACCGGCGCCGGTACTGGTAAATTGTATAGTTGACCGCGAAGAAAACGTGCTGCCGATGGTTTTGGACGGGACCAACATAAACGAGGCTGTTTATTAGCTGCCTGATAAGATTGGAGGATTTATGAGCCAGCGAGTTTATATATTTGACACCACCCTGAGAGACGGGGAGCAGTCGCCCGGTGTGAGTCTGAACGTGGCCGAAAAGGTCCAGATCGCCAAACAGCTGGCCAGATTGGGAGTTGACATTATCGAGGCCGGCTTTCCGATCTCTTCCCCCGGTGATTTTGAGTCCGTCAGCGCTATTGCCCGTGAGGTAAAGGGCGTGACTGTGGCCGGACTTTCCCGGGCCAACTTTCTTGATATTGACCGTGCCTGGGAAGCGGTGCGCGGCGCCGAGCAGGCCAGGATTCATACTTTTATCGCCACATCGGACATTCACCTCAAACACAAGCTGCGCATGACCAGGGAACAGGTGCTGGAAGCGACCGTAGCGGCGGTAAAGCACGCCAAAGCCTATACCAGCGACGTTGAGTTTTCAGCCGAGGACGCCTCCAGGTCAGACTTCGGCTTTTTGTGCCAGGTGCTTGCCGCGGCGATTGAAGCCGGGGCCACCGTTGTCAATATACCTGATACCGTAGGTTACTCGCTCCCCTTAGAGTGGGGGAAGCTGATTAATGATATTTGCCACAGGGTTGCTGGAATAGAAAAAGTGATTGTGAGCATACACTGCCATAACGACCTCGGCATGGCCGTGGCCAACTCACTGGCAGCCGTGTTAAACGGCGCCCGCCAGGTGGAAGGCGCTATCAACGGCATTGGGGAGCGGGCCGGCAACGCCGCTGTTGAGGAAGTGATCATGGCCCTGCACACCCGCAAGGACCAGTTCGGAGTTTTCACCAAGGCCCGCACGGAGGAAATATACAGGACCAGCAGGCTGGTGAGCACCCTGACGGGTATGAAAGTTCAGGCTAACAAGGCCATAGTGGGAGATAACGCTTTCGCTCACGAGGCTGGTATTCACCAGGATGGAATGCTGAAAAACCCCACCACCTATGAGATCATGAACCCGGCCATGATTGGGATCAGCAAAAGCAACCTGGTGCTGGGTAAGCATTCCGGGCGGCACGCTTTCCGCCAGAGGCTGGAAAGCATGGGCTACGTCCTTTCCAAGGAAGAATTGAACAGCGCTTTCAACAGCTTTAAAAAGCTGTCCGATAAAAAGATGAATATTACCACCGAGGATATCGAGGCTATCATTGAGGAAGAAATGAGCCGCCTGCCGCACGCTTACACCCTGGACTATTTGCATATCTCCAGCGGTACTGCGGTAGTGCCGACCGCCACTGTGGGTTTAAGGCGGGACGGGCAGCTTTCAGAGGAGGCGGCCTGCGGTAACGGTCCGGTGGACGCCATCTGCAAGGCGGTGGATAAGATCACCGGGATCAACTGCACCATGATCAACTGGGGCATTAACGCCGTCACCGCCGGCAAAGACGCTCTGGGGGACGTTAATTTGAAAATAACCACCGACGGTTACAAGGTGTTTATGGGCAGTGGCATCAGCACGGATGTGCTGGAAGCCAGCGCCAAAGCCTATGTGAACGCGGTGAATAAACTTATCTGGGATTCAATGCACACAGAGACGGGAAACTAGGAGTTGAGTTAATATGCCGATGACCATCACGGAAAAAATCCTTGCGGCACACGCCGGCAGGGAAAAGGTGGCGCCCGGAGAGTTGATCAACGCACGGGTCGACCTGGTGCTGGGCAACGATATAACGGCGCCTGTAGCCATCAATGAGTTTGAAAAAATAGGTGCGCCCGGCGTTTTTGACCGGGAGCGGGTAGCTCTGGTGCCGGACCATTTTGTTCCCAACAAGGATATTAAATCTGCCGAGCAGGCCAAACAAATGCGGGAGTTTTCCAGGAAACACAACCTGGTCAACTATTTTGAAGTGGGTGTCTCAGGCATAGAGCACTGCCTGCTGCCCGAGCAGGGACTGGTAGGACCGGGCGACCTTATTATCGGCGCCGACTCACACACCTGCACCTACGGCGCGCTGGGAGCTTTCTCCACCGGTGTGGGCAGCACCGATTTGGCGGCAGCCATGGCGCTGGGCGAAACCTGGCTCAAGGTGCCGGAGTCGATCAAATTCGTGTTTGATGGAGAGCTAAAGCCCTGGGTGGGCGGCAAGGATCTGATCCTGCACGTCATAGGTGATATAGGAGTGGACGGGGCGCTGTACCAGGCCATGGAATTTGCCGGCACGGCTATTGAAAAACTGTCCATGGACGGGCGTTTTTCCATGTGCAACATGGCTGTGGAGGCCGGTGGCAAAAACGGTATTATCGCTCCTGATGAGATTACCCGTGCTTATGTGGAGGGACGCTGCAAGCGCCCCTATAAATTTTATCAGAGCGACCCGGACGCCGGGTACGCCAGGATTTACCGCTATGACGCTTCACTGATTGAGCCCCAGGTGGCCTTTCCCCACCTGCCGGAGAACTGCCGGCCGGTAAGTGAGGCGGGGCAGGTAGAGATCGACCAGTCGGTGATCGGCTCGTGCACCAACGGGCGGATCGAAGACTTGAGAGATGCGGCGAAAGTATTAAAGGACAGGAAGGTACACAAAAATGTGCGCTTGATTGTCTTCCCCGGCACCCAGGAGATCTACCTCCAGGCCCTCCGCGAGGGGTTAATAGAAACTTTAGTCAAGGCCGGCGCCGCTGTGAGCACTCCCACCTGCGGGCCCTGCCTGGGCGGGCATATGGGCATCCTGGCTAAAGGCGAGCGCTGTATCGCCACTACCAACCGCAATTTTGTAGGCAGGATGGGACACCCGGAAAGCGAGGTCTACCTGTCCAACCCGGCGGTGGCAGCCGCTTCGGCTATTCTTGGCCGGATTGCCGGACCATGGGAGGTGCTATAACATGGAAGTAAAAGGCAGAGTGTGGAAATATGGCTCGGATGTTGACACCGACGCTATTATACCGGCCCGCTACCTTAACACCTCCGACCCGGAGGAACTGGCCATGCACTGCATGGAGGACGCCGACCCCGCCTTTCCTTCCGGTTTCAAACCAGGCGATATTTTTGTGGCCGGCAAAAACTTTGGCTGTGGCAGTTCCAGGGAGCACGCTCCCATTGCCATTAAAGCAGCCGGCGTTTCCTGTGTAATCGCCAGGACCTTTGCCCGGATATTTTACCGTAATGCCTTCAATATCGGCCTGCCTATCTTTGAGTCGCCCGAAGCGGCCGAAGACATCCGCGAGGGTGATGAGGTGATGGTGGATGTTGACAGGGGCGTTATCAACAACCTTACCACCGGGAAAACCTACCGGTTTGTCCCGGTACCCCCTTTTATGCAGCAGATCATCGCCGCGGGCGGCCTCATCAACTACGTCGCCAAAAAGATAGAAGTGGGACGTGGGAATTGAGACGTGGGAATGAAAGATATCCTTATGGGTTAAAAGACCCTAAAGGAATGTTAGTATGCAACTACGTCTGACGACCGAAATTGTAGGTTCGATGTCAATCGAACACGGCGCGTTAGCGGCTAACTTGTTTGATGCAACTGGGGACATTCCTCGTCAACAAAGGAATACCATCGGGGACATTCCTCGTCATAAAAGGAATACCTAAAATAGAGGTGTGTCCCCATTCCTTAGCCGGTGCTACATTAATGACACGGATGGAATGCAGGATATACCCACGTCTCACGTCCCACGTCTCACGACTAAAACGTATAGAGGAAGGGCTGGAAATGTACAAAATTGCTGTTTTGCCGGGCGACGGGATCGGCCCGGAAATAACCGCCCAGTCTGTCAGGGTACTGGAGGCTGTGGCGCACCGGTTTAACCGGGTTTTTAATTTTACTGACGGACTGGTTGGCGGAGCCGCCTATGATGTGTCGGGGTCACCATTGCCTGAACAAACCCTGGCCTTATGCCTGGACAGTGACGCTATCCTGTTTGGAGCGGTAGGGGGTCCGCGGTGGGATAATCTGCCGGTCCACCTGCGCCCCGAGGTTGGGGGTATCCTGTCCCTGCGCAAGGAACTGGGTTTGTATGCCAACCTCAGGCCGGTAAGAGTGTTTCCAGCCCTGGCAGATGCTTCCACTCTCAAGCCGGAGGTGGTGTCCGGTGTGGATCTGGTGATTGTGCGTGAACTGACCGGAGGCCTGTACTTCGGCAAGAAATACAGAGAACCCCTGCCCGGCGGCGGTACCCGCGTGGTTGACACGCTGGAATACACTACCCCCGAGATAGAACGGATTGCCCGCGTGGCCTTCAACCTGGCCCGTCAGCGCAGCGGCAGGCTGACCTCTGTTGATAAAGCCAATGTGCTTGAAAGCTCCCGCTACTGGCGGGAAGTGGTGGCCGGCGTCAGCCGCGACTACCCTGATGTGCGATTGGAACACATGTATGTTGACAACTGCGCCATGCAGCTGGTTAAAAACCCGAAGCAGTTTGATGTGCTGGTTATGGAAAACATGTTCGGCGATATCCTGAGTGACCAGGCTTCAGTGCTGTCAGGTTCCCTGGGCATGCTTGCTTCCGCCAGCCTGGGTGGTAAGACCGGACTATACGAGCCCGCCCACGGGACCGCGCCCGATATTACCGGTCTGCAGGTGGCCAATCCCATTGCTTCCATCCTGTCCGGCGCCATGCTCCTGCGGTTTTCCCTGCAGCTGTCTGAAGAAGCGGACTGTATTGAGAGTGCGGTCGCTGCGACGCTCAACCAGGGCTACCGCACCGCCGACATCGCCCAGGAAGGAATGCCGACAGTCAACACGATCCAGATGGCCGAACAAATCATAACACACATAGAAAAATTGTAGGTTCGATTTCAATCGAACAACGAGCGTGGGAAGCAAGGGGACGGTTCTTCTGCTTCCCAATTACCAGTATTTACCGGGCAAAGCAAGAACCGTCCCCGTTTGCCCCCTAAGAGGTGCAAGAAGATGTCATCAGTGCAAATTTACGATACAACTCTCCGTGATGGTGCTCAGGCGGCGGGGATCTCCTTTTCCTGTGAAGATAAAATTAAAATAGCCTTAAGCCTGGATAAAATAGGCTTTCACTATATTGAGGGCGGTTGGCCCGGCTCTAACCCCAAGGATCTTGACTTTTTCAGAGCCATCCAGAGCCACACCCTTAAAAATGCCAAGCTGGTGGCTTTCGGTTCTACCCGCAAGTCTTCTCTGGCGGCTGAAAACGATCCGAGCATCCGCTCCATTCTTGATTCCGGTGTACATGTGGCGACCATCTTCGGCAAGTCCTGGGATTTCCATGTCCGCGAGGCCCTGGGCATTACCCCGGAAGAAAATCTGGCCATGATCAGGGATACGGTGGCCTTCTTAAAGAAAAGCGGGCTGGAGGTTTTTTACGATGCCGAGCACTTCTTTGACGGGTACAAGGCCAATCCGGAATACGCCCTGAAAACCATTGAAGCGGCACAAGAGGGCGGCGCGTCAATGATTATTTTATGTGACACCAACGGGGGCAGCCTGCCGATGGAAATAAAAGAGTTCGTGGAACAGGCCGCCGGGCGCTTAAACACACCGCTAGGCATCCACACCCACAATGACGGGGACCTGGCCGTGGCCAACACGCTGATAGCGGTACAGGCAGGGGCGGTACAGGTGCACGGCACTGTCAACGGGTATGGTGAAAGGTGCGGCAACGCCAATCTGTGTTCAATTATTCCCAACCTGACCCTGAAGTGCGGCTTTGAAACCATTCCACGGGAAAATTTAGTTCACCTGACCGAGCTTTCCCGTTTTGTCAGTGAGGTAGCCAACGTGCATCCCGACACCCGCCAGCCGTACGTGGGTATGAGCGCTTTTACCCATAAGGGCGGGGTACATGTCAGCGCCCTGCTGAAAGATTACAGGTCATACGAACACCTGCCGCCTGAACTGGTGGGCAACCGCCGCAGGGTGCTGGTATCGGAATTATCCGGCATGTCCAATATGTTATATAAATATAAAGAGTTAAACCTTAAGGTCGATAAGCAAAGCCCCGAGGGCAAGCGCGTCCTGGAAGAAATTAAAAACCTGGAAAACCAGGGCTACCAGTTCGAAGGCGCCGAAGGGTCTTTTGAGCTGCTATTGAAAAAAGCCTACAATGGTTACGTTGAGCCCTTCACCCTGGAGACGCTGCGCCTCATGATCGATGTTAAGCAGGACAACCCGGCCTACTCAGAAGCTATTATTAAGATGAGAGTCGGCGAGAAAGTGGTGCACACCGCGGCCGAAGGCAACGGACCGGTGAACGCTCTGGACAACGCCCTGCGCAAGGCGCTGGAAAGTTTTTACCCGTCCATACGTTCCATGCGTCTCACTGACTACAAGGTGCGGGTGCTTGACGAAAAGGACGGCACCGGCGCGCTGGTGCGGGTCCACATTGAGACCGGCGACGGGCATAGTTCCTGGGGTACGGTGGGTGTTTCCGAGAACATCATCGAGGCCAGCTGGCAGGCGCTGGCGGACAGCCTCGCTTACGGTTTGCTTAAAGGAAATAATCTCAGCAAGAAAAAAGATGAGGTAACGGAATGATCCGTAAATGCGACAGCAGCGATTTTAAGCGTATGCACATGATTATCAATGACGCCGCCAGCGCTTACCAGGGAGTTATCCCTGAGGACTGCCTGCACGAGCCTTACATGTCTGAAGAAGAGCTCCGGCATGAAATCGATGAGGGCGTTGTTTTTTGGGGCTACGAAGATGACGGCGAACTGGTTGGCGTAATGGGCATACAAAACGTTAAAGATGTGACCCTGATCAGGCACGCGTACGTGCGCACAGTCATGCGCAATCAGGGTATCGGAGGCAAACTGCTGTGCTTCCTGCGCCAGCAGACAAACCGTCCGCTTCTAATCGGCACGTGGGCGGACGCTGTCTGGGCGGTCCGCTTTTATGAAAAGCATGGTTTTAAGCTGGTTACCCCGGAAGAGCAGGACAGGCTGCTGAGAACCTACTGGTCGATCTCCGACCGCCAGGTTGAAACCTCTGTGGTTCTGGCTGAACAAAAATAGATTTAGCGACTGGCTAAAACCTCCGGAAAAATTGAAAATTTCCTGCAGGAAACGGCTTATCCGCTACCGAAATAGGGTACTGCGGGTTTTTTCTATAATATGGAGACATAATATTGCTGTTTGAAGATAAAGGAGGTTTCCCCCTTGGAGCAGTTCTGGCTCCCGAGCCTGGACTATTTAAAAGCTGTGCTGAAGTTCAACTTGAGCAGCGTGATCGACATCCTGCTGGTTGCTTTTATAATGTACAAGATCATGCTGATGATCAAAGGCACCCGGGCGGTCCAGCTGCTCAAAGGGGTTGCGGTTTTGGTGCTGATTACTGCGATCGCCAGTTTTTTCAACCTCTACACCATCAACTGGCTCCTGGGCAAGGCCATGACCGCTCTGGTAGTGGCGCTGCCGGTGGTGTTTCAGCCTGAGCTGAGAAGGGCCCTGGAAAAGCTGGGGCGCGGCAAACTTTTGGGCCACAACGTCCTGGTGCAGAAGGAGGTCGACGAGACCAAGATTATCGCGGAGATTACCCGGTCGGCTACCGTGCTGTCCAAGAATAAAATGGGGGCGCTGATCGTTTTAGAGCGGGAAACCGGCCTGGAGGAATACATAGACACCGGTGTGAAGATAGACGGCATTGTATCAGCGGAATTCCTCATTAATATATTCGTGCAGAAGACGCCGCTGCACGATGGGGCTGTGATTATCCGGAGGGACCGGGTAGCTGCGGCGGCGTGTTTCCTGCCGCTGAGTGAAAACCCTCATCTCTCCAGCTCTTTGGGTACCAGGCACAGGGCCGGTATAGGCATTACCGAGCATTCCGACGCCGTGGCCGTGATCGTTTCCGAGGAAACCGGCGCAGTGTCGATCGCGGTTGAAGGTGTTTTAAACAGGTATCTGGACGAGGCGGGCTTGCAAAAAAGACTTACTGAGCTTTTACGAAACCAGCAGGCCAGTTCGCTATCTTTATTCCGGTACGGGAGGGAGTAGTTTGGCTCGTTTTAACTGGCGCAACAATTCCCTGTTGCTGCTTTCCCTGCTGCTGGCCTTTGCTTTATGGCTGTATGTCAGCAATGAGCAGAACCCGGTCAGGGAAAAAGTTTTGACCATAAATCTGGATGACACCGGGTTGGACCAAGACCTGATTATCACAGGGGGTATGCCGGAGAGCGTCAAGGTGAGGGTTCAAGGCAACCGCAACCAGCTGGCGAACCTCGTTCCTGTGGATTTCAAGGCGGTGGTTAACATTCCCGAGGGGAAGACCGGTGACTTTACTGTGCCCGTACAGGTGAGCACTCCTACTGGACTGCGGGTAGCCCAGGTTATCCCCGATGAAGTGCGCCTGTCTGTCGACCGCGTGGTTGAAAGGCAGATTGCTGTGGCTGTAAGCCTCAGGGGAGCGCCGGCCGAGGGTTTTACCGCCCTGGCCCCGATCTACCAGCCCAACATGGTTGTGGCCAGGGGTCCTTCCCGCGATATAAGCAGCATCAGCCAGGCCACGGCGCTGGTTGATATCCAGGCGGCGGCAAAGGATGTGGATCAGACCATCCAGGTGAGCGTGGGCAGTGCGAGCGTTACCTTAAATCCGGCGGTCGTCCACGTAACGATCCCGATAGTCAGCGCTGTTGCTACCAAGACCGTGCCGGTATTGCCCCAGGTCAGCGGCAGCCCGGCGGCGGGTTATTCCGTAAAGCGCCAGAGCGCGGAGCCCTTGACAGTGCAGTTATCAGGTTCGGCCGAAGCGCTGAGCGCCATTACCAGTATTAAAACCGAGCCCGTGGATGTTCAGGGCGCCGACAAGAATATCACCAAAGAGGTGAGCCTCGCAGCCCCGCAGGGGGTTAGCGCTCAGCCAGGGCGGGTTAAGGTTGTAGTGGAAATTAGCAAAGGTGACACCACCACGCCGTCTGGCGATGGCGACTCCACCAAGCCAAAACCATGATTTTTAGGGAAATTGACAACGGTTTGCCGCAAAGTTATAATTAGTTGTATTTTTTTCAGCGGAAGGGGACAGTTTTCGATGGGAGTTATGTTTGGGACTGACGGGGTAAGAGGGGTGGCCAACCGCGACCTGTCTCCGGAGTTGGCGTATAAACTTGGCCGGGCGGGAGCGCATATCCTCGCCCGCGACTCTTCCAACACCCGGGTGGTAATAGGCAGGGATACGAGGATTTCCGGCGATATGCTGGAGGCGGCTCTGATGGCAGGAATTTGTTCAGCCGGCGTAAATGTTTTAAAAGTCGGGATCATGCCGACTCCCGGCATCGCCTATTTAACCAGAGAACTACACGCGGCCGCCGGAGTGGTGATTTCCGCTTCCCATAACCCGGTGGAAGACAACGGCATCAAGTTTTTCGGCGCCAGCGGCTACAAGCTCTCCGACCAAATCGAGGCGGAGATCGAGGCACTGGTTATGGACGATTGCGCCGGGGTGCCCAGCCCCACGGGCGGGGAAGTCGGGCGAGTGTACATGGTGCGTGACGCGCCCGACCGGTATATGAAATTTGCCCGTAGTTCCATCAACACAGATTTGACAGGGCTGAAAATTGTGGTTGACTGCGCCAACGGCGCGGCATGCCAGATCGCCCCGCGCATATACAGGGAGCTTGGCGCGGAGGTGATCCCGATCTTCAATAATCCTGACGGGGTGAACATCAACCGCGAATGCGGTTCCACACATATAGAGGCGCTGATGGAAACTGTGATTGCAGCGGGCGCCGATCTGGGTCTGGCCCACGACGGCGACGCCGACCGGGTGCTCGCTGTTGACGGCGCCGGCAGGCTGGTGGACGGTGATCAGATCATGGTCATCTGCGCGCGCAATTTGAAAAAGAAAGACTGCCTGGCCGGAAATACGGTTGTCGTCACGGTGATGAGCAACCTGGGACTGCACCTGGCGATGCGTGAAAGTGACATCCGTGTGGTGGAAACAAAGGTTGGCGACCGTTATGTGCTGGAGGAACTCCTGCGTACGGGGGCCAGGTTCGGCGGGGAACAGTCCGGCCATATTCTGTTTTTGGACCACAATACAACCGGAGACGGCATCCTGACCGCCCTGCACCTGCTGGCCGTGATAAAAGAAGAGGGCCAGCCACTGGAGCAGCTGGCCGCCCAGATGGAGCGTTTGCCTCAACTGCTGGAGAATGTGCAGGTACAGGACAAAAACCTGGTGATGAGCAGCCCCATCCTGGCCGGCGCCATCAAAGAAGAGGAAAAGGTGATGAGCGGGAACGGGCGCATCCTGGTGCGGCCATCCGGCACCGAGCCACTGGTGCGGGTAATGGTGGAAGGAAGAAATATGGACCAATTAAAGGAGATAGTTCGCAGGCTGGCGAATATTATATTGGAAATAAAACAGTAACAACTGACATATCTTAGCAAGCCGGCATAATATACTTATTAGGTCAATATACGCCTGACGCGCCGGTTTTTTTCTTTAGGGGAGGTGTTAACCCGGAAAATTAATTCCGACGTCCGACGACTGAAATTGTAGGTGCGACTTCAGTCGCACAAACTATCGTTTGAACGCCAACGGACAACTAAAAACCAAGCGCCAGAACCCTTATTATTGTAGGTTCGAATTTATTCGAACAAGAATCCCGATGTCAGACGTCCGACGTCTGACGACCAAATTATAAGGGTTGACGAGGAGGGGGTTAATCGAGTTTTTCGGCGGGTGCCCCCCGGTCCGGCCGGACCGTCAGCGGCAAAACAAAACCACCGGGCAACCAGTGGGACAAAATTGCCAACGGCCAGCGACGGTGTTACCAGTACAGGGCAAGTATTGCCATTTTTAGGCGCCCTAAAGCAGTAATTATTTGCCGTGCTTAAAAGAGCCCGGCTTTTTTATTTCCCCAGGTTCGCAATCGCTGAAATTGAGCCTTTAAATGTAGGTGCGACTTCAGTCGCACAACTTTACCTCAAGGATAAGCAAAATATTTCGATAAGATAACAAACAGATCACATTTTTTTAGGGGTTAACCGACCCTATAGGAATACAGAATATACCGAAGTCCGACGTCCGACGACTAAAATAGGAGGAACAAATAAATGTGTGGTATTGTAGGATACATCGGTTCCAAAGAGGCCGTTTCCATTCTAATTGACGGGTTGGAGAAACTGGAATACCGGGGCTACGACTCCGCGGGCGTGGCTGTTCCCGGAGATGGCTGTATCGAGGTATTAAAAAAGGAAGGAAAGCTGGGCAACCTTAAAGATAATCTGAACGGCCATAACTACAGCGCCAATGTGGGCATCGGGCACACCCGCTGGGCCACCCACGGCCGGCCGTCTGACGAAAACGCCCACCCCCATACCGACTGCACCGGCAAGTTTGCCGTGGTGCATAACGGCATCATTGAAAATTATCTTAGTTTAAAAGAATGGCTGCAATCGCAGGGCCATATTTTCAAATCACAGACCGACACCGAGGTGCTGCCCCACCTGATCGAGCAGTTTTATGAGGGCGACCTGGTGGACGCGGTGCTGAAAG
This sequence comes from uncultured Pelotomaculum sp., assembly GCA_964543575.1. Classification (GTDB taxonomy): domain Bacteria; phylum Bacillota; class Desulfotomaculia; order Desulfotomaculales; family Pelotomaculaceae; genus Pelotomaculum_B. The sequence goes on along the minus strand of CAZIYV010000034.1, from coordinate 4,311 downwards.
CGGTTGCCAAACTGGAGGGGTCGTATGCCATGGCGGTGGTATCCTCTCACGAACCGAACAAATTGGTGGCCGTCCGGCAGGACAGCCCACTGGTGGTGGGCCTGGGTGAGGGAGAATATTTCCTGGCCTCGGATATTCCCGCCCTGCTCAAGCATACCAGGTTTACCTACATCCTCAACGACGGTGAGGTAGCCGTGCTGGAGAATGACCGGGTCAGGGTGATGGACCTGTCCGGCAACAGAATTAAGAAGAACGTGCTGGAAGTGAACTGGGAAGCCGGGCAGGCCGAAAAGGGCGGCTACGAACACTTCATGCTAAAAGAGATCCACGAGCAGCCCAAAGCCCTGCGGGACACCCTGAGCGGCCGGATCTCGCCGGACAGTTCCGAGGTTACCCTGGATGAGGTGAAAATTACCCCGGAAGAAATCAGGGGTTTGAAAAAGATCTTTATCACCGCCTGCGGCACCGCCTATCACGCCGGTTTCGTGGGCAAATACGTTATTGAAAAGCTGGTGCGCCTGCCGGTGGAGGTCGACATCGCCTCCGAGTTCCGCTACCGCCAGCCGATTATCGAGCCGGGCACCCTGGTGATCATTATCAGCCAGTCCGGCGAGACCGCCGACACCCTGGCCGCGCTAAGGGAGGCCAAAAGGCAGGGCGCCCGGATCATTGCCGTGACCAACGTGGTGGGCAGCTCAGTTTCCCGGGAGGCCGACGACGTGATTTACACCTGGGCCGGCCCCGAGATCGCTGTGGCCTCAACCAAGGCTTACACCACCCAGCTGGCGTCCATGTACCTTTTAGCTCTGCACCTGGCCGCCGTGCGCGGCACGCTGCCGCCTGATCAAATAAAAGAAATCCTGCAGGAAATGAAAAACCTGGCCGCCAAGGCCCAGACAATTGTGGACGATACGGTTGAAATCAAGGATTTCGCCAGGGAGATATCCACCTGCAGCGCCCTTTTCTATCTTGGACGCGGCCTGGACTATGCCGTGGCCATGGAAGGTTCTTTGAAACTGAAGGAAATCTCCTACATCCATGCCGAGGCTTACGCCGCCGGCGAACTGAAGCACGGCACCCTGGCCCTGATCGAGGATAATGTGCCGGTGGTGGCCCTGGCCACCCAAAAGGACCTTTTCGACAAGATGGTCAGCAACATCCAGGAAGTCAACGCCCGCGGCGCCTCAGTGCTGGCCCTGACCATGGAAGGCCAGAGGGAAGTGGAAAAGGTGGCTGACAAAACCATCTACATCCCGCAAACCCACCCGATCCTGGCCCCGATCCTGACCGTGATCCCGCTGCAGCTGCTGGCCTACCATACCGCAGTGGCAAGAGGCTGCGACGTAGATAAGCCGAGGAATTTAGCGAAGAGCGTGACGGTGGAGTAGTTTGTAAAAAAGATGTTCTCATAAAGATAATAATAAAGTTGTACAATATATAAAAAAGATGTACAACAACAATCATTCGGAATTTCAAAAATGCTCCAGTATACTACTGGAGCATTTTTACCGTTATCTTTGCCGAACAGAACTGAACGGCAATGTATGAGACGATGTTATCCAAATCATCTCTGTGAGCAAGATCCGAAACAACTAGCCTATACATTGTATTTTTCTCTTATGTTTTTCAAAGAGGTGTTTCCGTCCAGCACCTTTCCTTCCGCTATCTGCGCCTCGGCTGCAGCCAATTTGTTATACACATCCAGCACCTAATTGCGCCATTTCGGTGAGGCTTCCGAAGTAGGGAATGTCCGGGTCAAAAAATCTTCGATGTTATCTACAATGGTCACGATACCTGCGTCGACAGCCGCTTCAACATAGGGATAAGCCCAATGTTCCCGCCCAACGTCCTTAAATGTGGGATGTTCTTTTTTTTCAGATGTTTTAATCCATCCGGCAATTGCAAGCATCTTGATGGGCTTATTGACTAACATGACGTATTACTGTATATTACTGATATTATCAACAATCAAGATGTTGGGGGAGAGAGAAACTGGGAGCTGATTTAAAATTTTATCGCATTGGAGAACTGGCAAAACTGGCTGAGGTGAGTACCCGGACTATAGATTACTATACACAAATCGGTGTATTGAAAGAAAGAAAAAGAACCAACGGAAACCATCGTCTCTACTCCGAAGATTCGTTAACATCTATCAAAATCATTAAGCAGCTCCAGGAGCAACACTTTTCATTAGATGAAGTATGTCAGTTGTTTAATAGGAAAAACAAAACTGAATTTATAGAAACAACTCTTTGTGTTCAAGAACTTCTGAAAAATTTGCAGAAGAAAGTGGTTGAGCTTTATTCAAATCAAATAAATACTGACCAACTGGAGGAAAACAAGGTTGTTTCGCAAGAGCTTATAGTTAACGGACTTTACGTTATACAGTCACTTTTAGTTTTACTTGGGGAACATTTTATATAAAGGAGACTAGTTACCATAGATATTTTTTGGAGTGCGTTTAAAATTTTACTTGCAATATTTTTAGTATTTATAAACGGATTTTTTGTGGCAGCGGAATTCTCGATGGTAAAAGTGCGAAAAACCAGATTGGCTGAACTGTCTGAAAGTGGTTCACGCAGGGCTGATGTGGCTTTAGAGGTAACGTCAAGGCTTGATGCTTATCTTTCTGCCTGTCAGCTAGGAATTACACTAGCCTCTTTAGGCTTGGGTTGGTTGGGAGAACCTGCTATTGCCACCTTACTTGAACCGTTGTTTGCCATGATTCCCGGCGGGACACCTGTTTTTACCCATACCATCTCTTTTATAATAGCTTTTGTTATCATAACTTTTCTTCATATTGTATTGGGCGAACTTATCCCTAAATCACTGGCTATCCAAAAGGCTGAACAAATAGCTATGGCTACTGCCGGGTGGTTGAGATTATTCCATAAACTCTTCTATCCCTCTATCTGGGCTTTGAATGGAATCGCTAACAAGCTCGTGCGCATTATGGGCATTGAACCTGCCAATGAAGCGGATATAGCCTACTCTCCGGAAGAAATTAGATTATTGGTTGAGTCAAGCCAACGACATGGTGTTCTAGATAAAATGGAAGGCAATCTTTTAGATAATGTCTTTGATTTTACGGATAGAATAGCCAGTGACGTCATGGTGCCCAGACAGGATATGGTTTGCTTATACATTGATGACAGCATCGAGGATGCCCGTGAAATTGTAAAAAGATATGGTCATATCAGGTATCCGCTCTGTAAAGAAGATAAAGACCATGTCATAGGTATGATTCATGTGCGCGACCTAATAAATGGTAAAGATGATTCTGCTATAACTGAAATTGGCCAGTTGAAAAGAAATATTCTTTTTATACCAGAAGTGATGCAAATATCGCGTTTGCTGAAAATAATGCGTGGTCAAAGGGTTCATATAGCGGTTGTGGTTGACGAATTTGGTGGGACAGCGGGTATTGTCACCACTGAAGATATACTGGAGGAACTGGTTGGTGAGATTTATGATGAATTTGAACAGGAACAACCCTTGGTAGTGAAAACTGGTGAAAGAGAGTTTGAATTCCTTGGGCGAGTATTATTGGATGATGTTTCAGAAGTGCTTGATATAGAGTTTCAGGAAGAAGAAGTTTCGACTATTGGTGGATACGTTTTTTCTCGCTTGGGTCGTTTAGCAAAAAAAGGAGATATGGTTACTTATAGCAACCATACTTTTAAAGTTTCTGAAATATCTGGGCACAGAATAATAAAAGTCAAAGCAACGAGAAATAAAACCAATGAAGATGTTTCTAGTGAAGGAGAGAAATAAGGTGACGGGGAGTCCCGTGGAAGCAAGCTTGGAAGCAAGGGGACGTTCTTTTTGCTTCCTTGCTTCCCGGTATTTTGGCGAGAGGTAGAAACATTTTGACTAAAAAATTATATATAACAGAAAAACCATCTGTGGCAGACAGCTTTGCCAGCGTATTAGGTTTAAAAATATTAAAGTCTGACAGGGGTAGGGGCTATGCGGAAAATGATAGCGCAATCATAGGCTGGTGCTTTGGTCATCTTGTTACTATGGCATACCCGGAGGTCTACGATCCTGCCTATAAGTCATGGCGGGTGGAGCATCTGCCCATCATTCCCAAAGAATACAAATATATGATCATTGATAACGCAGGAACAAAAAAACAGTTTGACGTGCTAAAGCAACTGATGCATCGTCAGGATGTGGATATGATTTACTCCTGTACAGATAGCGGGCGCGAAGGTGAGTACATATTCCGCTTAGTTTATCAACAAAGTGGAACGAATAAACCTGCCAAACGGGTATGGATATCTTCCCAGACTGAAGAAGCAGTAAGAA
>CAZIYV010000033.1:12054-26536 GCA_964543575.1 uncultured Pelotomaculum sp. | reverse complement strand
CGGCCGGTTTCCGGACTTTTTACTTAATCGTCCCCACCTGGCTAGCCGACTTGGATAGGATTTCATCATAAGTCTGGATCACTCTCTGGTTGGCCTCATAGGTGCGCATCACAGATACCAGGCTGACCATTTCGTCAGCAACATTCACATTGGACATTTCCAGTAAACCCTGAGCAACAGTAGTTGCAGCAGCCTGCCGGTCACTTCCCGGGGGGGCTGTAAATATTCCTTCCCCTTCTTTAGTGAGGCTGTTAAGGTCATCAAATTCAACCAGGCGCAGCTTGTCAACAACCGCACCGTCCATTTCTACCGTTCCGTCAGTGGAAACTTTGAATTTACCGCTTCCCACTTTGATCTCTCCCGCTTCACCAAGAATCCGGTTGCCCCCGGCATCGGCGAGATACCCTTCTTGATCGACTTTAAACCTTCCGTTCCTGGTATAACCAGTTCTCCCAGGATCCTCCGGTAAAGGTGCATGCACGGTAAAAAAGCCCGGGCCGCTAATCATTATATCGGTATCATTGCCAGTTTCCTGAACCTTTCCCTGCGTGTGGTCGGTTACGATACCCGCCAGTAACGCTCCCGATCCCATAGTGCCAATTGTATGCGACAGATCCGGCAGGGGCACTCCACCCTTGCTCTGCGGACCGCCCTGTTGAATCAAAAGTTGCTCTGGAAAACTTTGGACTAGAATCTCTTCTTTTTTATAACCTGGTGTGGAGGCGTTGTTAAGATTGTTTGAAATGCTTTCAACTTTTGCCTGCTGTACATCCATACCTGTGGCGGCGCTGTACAAACCCCTCAGCATTTTATTTGTCCTCCTTAAACGATATCTTACAGTTCCAACAAATGCTGCACCAAAGCTGGCGCGCTTTATTAACACGAACGATTCATGTTCGATTGAAATCGAACCTCCAACTAATTTAATAAGCCGCCTGCTCCAGCTTGCCCCTTAGCCTGTTTAATGCTCTTGTGTGCAGTTGGCATACCCTGGACTCAGAAACGTCCAGTACCTTCCCAATCTCTTTTAGAGTCAGCTCTTCCTGGTAATAGAGAGCCAGAACTGTCCTGTCCTTGTCCGGAAGCTCTTCAATAGCCTCTACCAAAAGCCTTCTGCTTTCTTCCTTTTCAATCAGGTCCAATGGATCAGGGCTTTCCGGATCATGAATCATATCCCCCCACCTCACTCTTTCACCATCTGCCACGGATACCGTTTCATCAAGAGAGGACAGTGAGAGAAGGTTAATCTGCCCCTCCAGTTTGTACAACTCAGCTACTGTAATCCCCATTGCTTCAGCCAGCATCGTGTTGGGAACCTGTTCTCCGAGTTCTTTTTGCATTCTTTCCCTGGTGTTATTTAAGAACTGGATCTTCTGCCATAATGTACGGGGGATCCAGTTTAACTTTCTAATTTCATCAATCATGGCGCCACGGATCCTGCTATAAGCGTATGCCTTAAAAGTCACCCCTAAATCAGGGTTGAATTTTTCAACAGCTTCCAGCAGACCAAAAATACCGTAACTTTCAAGATCCTCCTGCCCGACAAAAGCTGGCAGCTTTACCGCTAAACGGCCCGCCAGATATTTCACCAGGGACAGATGGGCCAATACAATTTCATTCTTGAGCTTGGCATCTTTTGTGTTACGGTATTCCCGCCAAATCTCTTCTTCAACAACCATAGCTTCTCACCCCACTGGTTTTAAGGAGACCGCTTATTCCTAAAATTAGCTAAGACGCCTTTGTTCAGCCATTTTACCAAAGGCATAGCGGACGATCAGATCCTGCTGTCTGCGGCTGATATTAATGAATTTAACAGCAGCATTAATTGACTTCAGGTGTTCACCGGGCAGGGTTCTCACTACCACACCCATTATTTCCAGGCATTCCAACCCGTTTTTCATCGGAATGTATATCTTTAGCAACAGCCTGGCGCCAGGCGAAAAATCTTTTTTCAGCATCAACCGGATTCCACCACCACTTAAATCGAGGCTGGTACTTTTTATAAACTCACCGTATTCTCCTTCATCAGTGACTTCAGCGTACATGACTTCAAGAATTGTAGGTATCCTCACAAACTTTCTCAGCTGAACACGTTTGCAAATTTCCGGCATAGCAAGCGCGTACATAGGAATATTATCATAGCGCCAACCAATAACCTTGGTTTTAAACTCATACCTGGATGAGTCTGAAATGAATGATACCTTTATTAAATCACCATTGTTTAAAGCTAACGGATTTGCACCTTTGGTCGGGATCGAAATAGTTAATTCTCCATCCTTAATATCCTGGATATTGGAAACATATGAGTTCTCCTTACTGCTTAAAAGGCCAACCTGGATTTTCTGGTTGATCTGAATTAATCCCTTTACTTCAGTCAATGCCAGTCCCCCTAGCTGAACAAACCCATCAACTTATTCCAGAATCCTTCGTTAGGAGCCAGAACACTGCCTTCCAGCAGGGACCCCGCAATCCCGGCAATGCTTCGGGAGGCAGGTGCGTTGGGGTTGGTTAAAAAGTATGGCTGCTGGCTCTTCACCGCCTGGGATACATGTTTGTCTTCCGGTATCCAACCCAGGTAATTCAGTTTTATTTCCAGAAACCGTCCGGTAGCGTTTGATATTCTGCCCTTGGTACGCGTGGCTTCCCGCCTGTCGACCGCGCGGTTTACTACGATACTCACTTCCGAGTGCAGTTTGAAATTGGCCAGAATTTTGATCAAGGCGTAGGCATCGGTTAATGATGTGGGCTCTGGCGTTACCACGATGATCACTTCTTCGGCCGCGGCCACAAAACCCAGCACGTTTTTATTAATACCGGCGCCTGTGTCAATAAGGACTATTTCATCCTTGCCGATAAACTGGTTGAACATTCGTAAAAGCTGCTGCCTTCTGGAGCGATCAAGGTTAGCCATTTCCAGGAAACCGGACCCGCCGGAAACCACCCTGATCCCCAGGGGACCCTCAATAACAATCTCCTCCAGGGTCATACCGCCGTAGAGCACTTCATACAGGCTGTACGGTGGAATTATCCCGAGCAAAACTTCAGCGTTGGCCAGGCCTAAATCAGCAGCAAAAACAGTTACCTTTCTGCCCATTTGCGCGAAGCACAGGGCCAGGTTGACTGAAAGAGATGTTTTGCCGACACCGCCTTTACCGCTGGCCACGGCTATAGCCTTGGGCCCCCAGTAATCTATGCTGCTGTTTTCATTCTTAATCACATTTCCCTGGTAGATTGCCTGGCCTGTTCTAGGTAGCCACAATCTCATCGGGGTCAACCCCCTTGAAAAGTAATTTTGCGATCTTTTTCGGGTTAGCTTCACTGATGTCGTCAGGTATTCTCTGCCCGTCAGAAAGATAAGCGACTGGCGCTCCCAAATCACAGACCAGGTTTAAAATCGAACCATGCGTTTCCGTTTCATCGATTTGGGTGAAGATGAATTTGGAATAGCCCACCCTTCTGAATTCATGGGCTGTTTTGGCCAAGTCCCTGTTTTTTGCCGCGACGCTTAAAACCAAAAAGATGTCAAGGGGTTCACCCGGCGCAGCCAAAAACCCTTTCAGCTCAAGTACCTCTCCAGCGTTACGGGCCGAGCGGCCGGATGTATCTATTAATACCAGATCTTTATCGGCATGATTATCCAGTGCCTTAACAAGTTCAGCAGGAGTCATCGCCACTTCAACCGGTATTTTAAGAAAACTTCCATGAGCTTTTAGCTGTTCTACAACACCCGTACGGTAATTGCAGACCGCCACTATGGCGATACTTTTGTTCTCGTAAACGCTAAACCTTGTAGCCAGCTTAACCAGCGTGGTGGTTTTCCCCACCCCGGGTGGTCCAACGAAAGCTAACACTCTGGCACAATTTCTAGTATGGTAGGCGGTTTCCAGGAGATCGGCCACCTGTTTCTGCAGTGAAAAATAAAGATGCTCACTGTTGTATACCGGTTGTTTTTGCTCGCTAAGATCTTGCAGCAGACGGTCAACAATACTTTCTTGTATTTCCATGTTCAGCAGAGTTTTCCTCCAACCGTGTCCGGGATCACCGTTCTGTCCCGCTTTTATCTGTGTATTGATCATTGTTTCAAAAAGGTTCTTCCGTTCGCCCTCCGGCCTGTCCTGGCTTTTAGCGGTTATCCTGTTGGCCATGGCGTCCTCTACCAGTTCCTTTTTCAGTTCCCTTGCTAAAAGATCAGAACCACTTAACTCGTCCTCACTATCGTGATCATCAATGTACAGGCTTCTACGACGGAATTGCGCCGCCCCCCTGTCTGAGGGAAGAGAAGCTTGGGGCCTTACGGCCGCATTTAGCTCCCTTTCAGGGACAGATACATCTCCGGTAACGGCCATCTGGGCCGGCGGGCAGCCAACACTCAGTTTGATTTCCGGATTTTCATCCAGCACCGCTGTAACTTCCAGCAGGCGTGGCGAAAAAAGTCCGATCAGACCTTTGCCCGGGACTTTGTAGCTGCTTACGATAACCGCTTCAGACCCAAGATCTTGTTTAATTAACCGGATTGCTTCCTGCATCTCCCTGACTAAATAACGTTTAATCTTCAATCAAGCATCACCGTCCCGATTGCCTCAACCTCTATACTTGGCGCTATCTCATTCAGAGAAAGAACCGTAAGGTTGGGTAAGAATCTTTCAGTCAATCTCTTAAAAGGAAGCCTGTTCCGCGAGGAACAGAGGACTACAGGGGGAAGTCCCTGCAACGTCAGCTTTTCAACCGAATCTTTCAATTTGTTCAGGATTTGCCTGGCCGCCTGTGGCTCCAGGACAGGATAAGAGCCCAGCTGAGTCTGTCCGATAGAGTCTGTAATCATCTGCTCTAATTTGGGATGCAAAGTAATAACGGAAATTTTATTAGTTAGCCCGGTATACTGACGACAGATAATTCTGGCCAGGGATTGCCGGGTATATTCCGTCAGGTAGTCGGCATCCTTGCTGACCCTGGCCCCGTCAGCCAGAGCTTCCAGGATAGTGGCCAGGTCCTTGATCGGCACCCTCTCTTTTAGAAGATTTTGCAGTATTTTCTGAACCTCACCCAGGGTCAAAAGGTCGGGGACCAGCTCTTCCACTACCACCGGTGTCTTTTCCTTAACAACATCCAGCAGTTCTTTGACTTCCTGCCGGCCTAAAAGCTCATGGGCATGCCATTTGATAATTTCCGTAAGGTGAGTTACCAGCACTGTTGAACTATCTACCACGGTAAAACCGGCAAACTCAACCTGATCCTTGTCCCCGGCGGCTACCCACCAGGCCGGCAGTCCGAATGTCGGTTCAGTGGTCGGAATCCCCTTTACCTCCGATTCCTGCCCCAATGGGTCCATCGCCAGGTATTGGCCCGGCATCAGCTCACCTGAGGCAATTTCCGCGCCACGCATCTTAAAGGAGTAGGCGTTTGGACTCAACTGCAGGTTATCTCGGATGCGGATAGGCCTCACGTATATGCCCATCTCACCGGCACACTGGCGTCTTACGGCCGCCAGTCGCTGCAGCAAGTCGCCGCCCTGACTGTCATCAGTTAGTGGGATCAGGTTGTATCCTATTTCAATTTCAAGCGTATCCACCTGAAAATAGGCAAAAACATTTTCGGGTTCCCTTTTCTGCTCCTGGGCTTGCCTTGACACAGCCCTCTCCTGCTCCAGAACTTTCTTTTTTTTCTCTTCCTGAACCAAACTATATGAAATGTAACCGGTAGCTCCAGCCAGGGTTAGAAATAAAAAGTTGGGCATCGCCGGGATCAAACCCAGTAAGAAGAGGATGCCGGCAGCCAGCATCAACACTCTGGGGAAATTTGAAAACTGGGTAGAAATATCCTTGCCAAAGTTGGTTTCAGAGTTAGACCTGGTAACCAGAATGCCTGTCGCGGTCGAAATCAGGAGCGCCGGAATCTGGGCAACCAGCCCGTCACCTATGGAAAGGATTGTATAAGTTTGTACCGCCTGCATCAGCTGCATGTTTTTTTGAACTACGCCAATAATAAAGCCACCTACAATATTAATCATAATGATAATAATACCTGCTATGGCGTCGCCCCTCACAAATTTACTGGCGCCGTCCATAGCTCCAAAAAAGTCAGCCTCTCTTTGCAGGCGCTTCCTCCTGTCTCTTGCTTCGGTCTCGTTGATTAAACCAGCGTTAAATTCAGCGTCAATGCTCATTTGCTTGCCCGGCATGGCGTCAAGGGTAAACCTCGCCGCAACTTCCGCTACCCGGCCGGCGCCATTGGTTATCACCACAAATTGGATTACGGTGATAATTACGAAAACCACCAGGCCGACCACGAAGTTCCCGCCTACAACAAATTCCCCAAAAGCGGCAATCACATTCCCGGCCGCGGCGTTGCTGAGGATCAGCCGGGTTGAAGAAATGTTCAGCGCCAGCCGGAACAGGGTTGTGACCAGCAAAAGCGCCGGAAACACGGAAAACTGAAGCGGCTCGGTAGTGAACATTGTAATCAGCAGGATAACCAGGCCCAGAGTCATGCTCAGGGTGAGGAAAACATCAAGAACACCGGGACTGAGCGGTATGATAATCAGGAGAACGATACCGATGATCAGCCCCGCGACGATCATGTCACTGCTTTTTTTTAGATATGACCTTGCCGCAACCGGCAGGAAAGTTGGAGCAGCCATAAAACCTCCGTTGGGTCGTGAGACGTGGGACTCATGGTATTCCTTATATGTCTCAAAGACAACCCTAAAAATCTCTTATCAAAGATTTAAACCAATAGTTTGCGTTGTATAAAACACTGGCAAAAAAGAGATTTTTAGCATTACCCTCAGGTCAATTTCGCGAAAATTTGTAGGTGCGAATTCATTCGCACTATTTTTTATCCTATTAGTCTATCATTCATTCCCACGTCTCACGTCCCATTTCCCACGTCCCATTACACTGCCTTGTAATTCTGCTTGTCCTTGAGCCGGTATACCATGGCCAGGATTTGCGCCACCGCCTGGTAAATTTCGAGCGGTATTTCCTGTCCGGGTTCAACTGCCTTATAGAGAAAACGGGCTACTTCTTTGTCTTCTATGACCGGCACATGGTTCTTCAGGGCAATTTCCTTGATCTGAGCAGCCAGCCAGCCGGCTCCTTTGGACAGGACCACCGGGGCGGACATTTCACCCTGCCGGTATTTTAGAGCCACGGCCAGATGGGTTGGGTTTGTTATCACTACTGTAGCCTGCGGCACTTCAGTGATAATCTGGTTTAAGCTGATACTCCGGCGCATTTCACGCTGCTTGGACTTAAGCAGCGGGTCGCCTTCGGTCTGCCGGTATTCTTCTTTTACTTCCTGTTTGCTCATCATCATGCTTTTCTTATAATCATAGCGCTGGTACATATAATCCAGTAATGCCAGGACCAGGTAAGCGAGCGCGCCCCACCAGGCCACTTTAATAATAAAACCCATAACACTCCGGTATATTCCTTCCGGGGTCAGGTTGAAAACCAGTAAAAGGTCCCCCATGTTAGCTTTAATCAGATAATAGGTAATCCCGCCTATAATAGTGAATTTCAATATGGATTTAACAAGCTCGACCAGGCTTCGTTTGGAGAATATACGCTGCAAGCCTGTCATTGGGTTAAGCAATTCCATTCTTGGCTTTAACGCCTCAGGGGAAAACAGAAACCCGACCTGAACCAGGTTGGAAGCCAAAACCACCAGTAAAGCCACCCCGAAAAACGGCGCCAGCAGCTTAAGTGTGAACAGTGTCGCATTGTATAAAATTGGCATGGGGCTGCTTCCCAGAACCTGCTCATGCGCGACTTCACTGAAATATCCTGTCAGGTAGCGCTGCAAATCCAAAAAAAACTGATCTTTTGTAACACTCAGCAGCGCGATCATGGCAAACAGCAGAAGCGCTCCGGTCAGGTCCGTGCTCTTAGCAACCTGCCCCTTGCGCCGTGCTTCCTGAATTCGCCGCGGCGTTGCCTGTTCGGTTTTTTCCTGTCCGGTTGCGGCCATTTTACAACTGCACTCTCATCAATGTATACAGATCCCGCTCAATAATAGTGAAAATTGAACGAAGAATAGTACCCAGCAGGGGAATTAACAGACTTACGGTCAGCAGGCCAACTGCTATCTTAATCGGGAAACCTGTCAGAAACACATTAATCTGCGGTGCTGTCCGGGCTAAAAAACCCAGCGTCAGGTCGGCAATCAAAAGCACCGCCAGGATCGGCGCGCTGACCTGAAGAGCGATAGTAAAGGCGCCGGAAAAGATTTTCAACAGTACTAGAGAGACGCCGCTATTAAAGGACGCCGCGTTTAATGGCACAATCTCATAACTTTTGGCTAAAGCCATGATCAAGGTGTAATGCCCGTCTATTAACAGCCAGAAAATTAGAGCCAGAAGGTAAAGATACTGTGACAGTAGTGTGCTCTGCGTACCGCTGGCCGGATCGATGATGCTAGCCATGGAATATCCTATTTGAAAGTCAATCATCTGCCCAGCCATTCTAATACTGTTAAGCATTATGGTAACCGCAATGCCGAGCAAAAGCCCCAGGGCCGTCTCGCTGATCACGGCCAGTCCGTAACCCCAAACCCCTTCTGGCAACGACATCTGAGCGTCAAGATTTATCACAGGATAAATCACCACAGCCAGGGCCAGGGAAAAACCCAATTTAAGGAAGGGCGGCACACCGCTGAATGACATAAGCGGGCCGGCCATCATAAAGGCCAGCGCCCTTAGGAAAACCAAGAAAAACACAGAAACCTGGCTAAAATCGGGCAAATCAAGCCCCCCGTCAACGTACTATGTTTGGAATCTGGGAATACAGGTTGGTTGTATATGTCACCGCGCTGTTTAAAAGCCAGGAACCCAGGACCAGGATCACCACAAAAACGCCCACTATTTTGGGCACCAGATTCAGCATTTGGTCCTGAATCTGAGTAGTGGCCTGAAGTATACTGATGATCAGCCCGATTAGCAGGGCTGTCAGCATTGCCGGACCGGCCAGGAGCAGGACCATGAATAGAGCGTCCCGCGCCAGGTTAATTACAAAGGTCTGGGTCAACTCTTAAGCCCCCTTACCTGAAACTCTCAACAAGGGATTTAACCACCAGGAACCAGCCGTCAACCATAACAAAAAGCAGCAGTTTAAAAGGCAGCGCGATCATTACCGGCGGAAGCATAAACATGCCCATGGACATAAGAATGCTGGCCACCACCATATCTATAACCAGAAACGGGATAAAAAGCAAAAAACCTATTTCAAAAGCGGTTTTCAGTTCACTTATGATAAAAGAGGGAATAACCACATGCATAGGCACATCTTCCGGCGCGGCAGGCCTTTCTGTTTTCGCCAGGTTGATGAATAAAGCCAGGTCTTTCTCTCTGGTCTGCCTCAGCATAAAATCGCGCAGTGGTTTTGCCCCCAATTCCTGGGCTTGCTGTTGGTTAATCTCACTCCTCAAAAATGGTTGAACAGCTTGTTCGTTGATCTGTTTGTACGTGGGAGCCATAATAAACATTGTCAGGAAGAGAGTAAGTCCTATCAGAATTTGGTTGGCCGGCGACCCCTGAACACCAAGCGCGGTACGCAGCAGTGACAAAACAATGATAATTCTGGTGAACGAAGTCATCATGATCAAAATAGCCGGCGCCATGGACAATACTGTTAACAGCAACAGCAGCTTAACAGTATCCACTACCTGCTCGGGACTGTCGGTTGGGGTTATGTTTAAATCAACTGCGGGCAGGGGCGCCGCGGCAGTTTCCCGGGTCAGCAGAAATATTAGTGTTAATGCCAACAGCAAGATTACCGGGGATTTAAACTTCAACCTTTTTTTCACCCTTTTCGCCGTCACCCATCCTGTTAGTCACCCTGTTCATTACTTTTCCTCTGGCTTGAGCAGACTGCCGGGTAAGCAATTTAATACCGGTCCTGAATTTTTCAACTAAAATTACGGGTATTGTTTTGGTCTCACCCTCATTTCCGGCTTCTTGCAGCAGATCATATTCTTCAATTGTATGCGGTTTTAATTCCACAACACTGGCAATTTTAATATCCTCAAGCTCAGGCAGTTCCCCAAGTTCCTTTATTAATGTTATTGAGCCGTCCTGATGAGCCAGGAGGAAATATGCATCCCCCAGAGTAACAAGGCTCAGGGTGGCCTTGGGTCCCAGGGGAAGCTGTTCAACCAGTCTCATCCTGCGGTTTCCGGTAGTCATGACGTAACGGCGGGCAATCCCATACTTCAAAACCAGGTAGGCCAGGCCCAGGACAAGGGGCAGGGCCACCAGCACGCGTACCATCGCCCAAACAAGGTCACTGCTCATGCCAGTCCCTCAGTTAGTTTTAAATGATAGGAGTGGTTGACAGAAACAATCCTTACTCCGAAAGAATCGTTGATGACCACCACTTCGCCCTTGGCGAAACGCTGCTGATTCATAATTATCATTACTTCATCGCCTACAGCCTTGTCCAGCTTGATTACAGAACCAGCGGCCAGGCCCAGCAACTCTCTGACCTTTAGCCACGCCTGGCCGAGTTCCACACTGATTTCAATCTGGACATCCTCAAGGTGGGACAGACTGGTTTTAACCCTCTCAGTACCTTTTAGAGCTTCAAGGGATGGAAATTTAACTTTTTTGATGCCGGCCTCACCGGAGTTTGCGCCGGCAAGAAAGCTTCTAATTTCCTCTTCAGTCAACACAGCCTGTTCCCCCTAAGATTTCCCGGTAGTCTGTTGTCAGTTGCCGTTATCGGATTGACTGACTACTGAATTGGCCTTCTTACTGGACAAGAAAATCGGTAAAATATATACCCGTTATCTCGCCTGAATCGAGGTTGTTATTGATCTCGTCAACAAGGCTCTTTTTTAATCCCTGGATTGCATTGGCGTTGCTTACTTCTGCGAGAGTCTTGCTGCGAAGGGTTGATATAACTACGTCTGACACTATATGCTTCTTTTTATTCAACTCTTCTGCCAGCTTTTTATCTTTCGGGTAATCAATGATAACCTTGACCCTGAGATAGTGAGCGCTGCTTCCACTGAGGTTCACTATCATCTCGCCCAAATCCAGGCTTTCTTTTTCCTCTATTTTGGTTTTTTTAACCTCGCCAGTCTGCGCGGCTGGCTTGAGGAAGAATATATAAGCGCCGGCAGATGAACCAGCCAGCAGTACCAGGGCTACCAGAATAATTAAAATAGTCTTCTTCTTCTTTGGCTTAGCGTTTTTTCCTGCTTTTTCTTCATTATTCTCAGAAATTTTTGTCTTAGCCAAGGCATCACCTGCTTTTTACAGTAATTACTAATCCAAAAAATTACTGTTTAATATTCAGCAATTCCTGCAACATCTGATCTGAAGTGGTTATGGTTCTGGCATTGGCCTGGTAACCGCGCTGGGTGGTAATCAGGCTGGTAAACTCATCAGTCAGGTCGACGTTGGACATTTCCAGGTAGCCGGAGTTGATTGTGCTGCTTACACCGACAGTGGTCATCTGGGTAGCCGCGCCGCTGACCGCCGTCACTTCCTTGAACAAATTCTGCCCGTATTTTTCCAGACCTTCCTGGTTGGTAAAAGAACACAGCCCGATGCTGCCGCTGGCGGCCATAGCCACGCCGTCGGTGTCAGTAGCGGTGACAGAACCGTCCCTGCCTATGATTAATGTACCTACTGTACCATTACCGCCGGTAATCTGGATCGGGTTAATTCCAGCAGCGTCAGTTACCTGATAGCCGTTTGAATCAACCACATAACCGTTTACATCAATGTTAAAAACACCATTACGGGTGTAAAAGAGACTGGTGCCGTCAGTTACCTGGAAAAACCCGTCCCCCTGGATCGCCAGGTCCAGGGTGCGCCCGGTGTTCTGCATACCACCCTGCGTCATGTTTATCCCGATGTTCGTTACAATACCGCCGGTACCGATTTGAGCAGGGTTAACCGCTCCGGCCTGAGTCGGGCTGGTGCCCAGCGGAGCAACGGGATCGCGCAGCATCTGGTAAAACATATCCTGAAAATTAGCCCTGTTTGACTTAAATCCAACCGTATTCACATTGGCAATGTTGTTGCCTATAACATCCATCCGAACCTGGTGGTATTTCATGCCCGAAACACCGGAGTATAAAGATCTGATCATTATTATTATCCTCCTTTTTTGTCGGCTGCCTCAGTCGTTCGGCGGCCACGCAGCCTCCTTTCGGGCCGGCTGCAAATTTGGTCGTTAGTCGTCAGTCGTCGGACGTCGGACTTTTGGGTATTTCTTATGAGTCTCTTAAACATTTCTGCTGTATTTAGTTGTCAGTTATTTCACAATTACGGCGCTGTCGATATTGGTGAAGACATGGTCATCGGAAGATCTGCCGTCCATGGCTGTCACCACAGTTTTATTGCGTACGCTGGTAATCAGCGCCAGGTCACCGTAAATTATCAGTGACTCCCTTGCCCCTTTGGCCTCGGCCTGCCTCACCGCTTTATCAATTTTGGCCAGATCCTCGCTGGCAAGAACTATATTTCGCTCTTTGAGCCGCCTTTCCGCGTGCGCTGAAAATTTTAGCGCCTGACTTTTTCCAAACTCTATCTCCAGTGCTTTTTCAAAGGCAAAATCATTCACTTTTACATTGGCTGATTTTGCTTTGGGTGCAGCACCCGGAAGTGGCCCTGCCGGTAGAATTGATCTTATGTCGCGGTCCATATCTCACCACCTCTTTAGGGGAGTTTTTAAAAGCACCCTGTTATTCTTCCAGAAGCTGGTCCAGAAGATCCAGCGCTTTATCCATCGACCTGTCGAGTTGTGATACTTTACTGCTTATTTCAGACAGCTGTTGTTGGGTCTGACTAACGGATTCGCTCCCGGAGATTTCAGTTACATTTTCCAGGTCGTAGCCAACACCGTCGACATAAATCAAAATCCCGCTTTCACTGAAAGTCACTTTTTCTACTGCGCCGCTGACGATGCCGTCGTCAGTAGTAACGTTTACCTGCAGCCCGAGCAGCCCTGTCGCCTCCATCATCTCCTGGGACGTTTTTAATTCACTCATGGCTTTGTTCAGGTTGGTAATCTGCTCAAGGATGCTGAACTGGGACATTTGGGCAATAAACTCAGTTGAGTCCTGCGGGTTCATCGGATCCTGGTTTTTGAGCTGTTCGATGAGCAACGTAAGAAAGGCGTATTTATCAAGAGTACTCGAAGTATCTCTGGTTGTGATGCTTGACTCAGTGCTGTTATTGCTGGCTGAATTAACCTGCATGATTTCACCTCCTTATCAAATTAAGTAATTCACCATCTTGTAGGAATGTCCAGACGGTTCATATACTGCCGGCTCCGCGGCAATATCACCGTAAGTGTGTCCACTATAAGCGCCTGAGTAACGCGCCGGCTGCCTGCCGCCGCTTTCTGATTGACCGGCGCCGCTGCGCCCGTCATCGCCAACGAACACGAAAGCCTGATTAAGTTTCAGATCCTGCTGGTCGAGAGTCTGCCTCAGCTGTTGGATGGACCCTTCCAGAACATCTTTCACATAGTCATTTCCGGCATAAAAGTGGGCATTTAGCTCTCCCCCGTTAAAAAAGAGCTTTATCGTGAGCTTACCCAGATGCTCCGGTTCCAGTTTCAGATCAACCTGTGTCAACGGTTCGGATTTTTGCTGATAGTAGGCACGTTTGATTTCTTGTACCAGAGTATCACGCATATCAGCTAATTTTACAGTTCTCTGATTGTCCACAGAATTAGACATAAAGGAAACGGAATCATATTGGGATGCGTTGTTGGGCGTAGTGTTTTCAACCGCACCGCCAGTTCCTTTGCCGCCTGTTATAGCTGCCTCTGTGTCTGCTGCCGTGCTTACTGCCGGGGGTTTCTCTTTTCCGGCTGACTTTACCGCCTCGCCGCTGGTCCTGGTTTCTACTGCCGGGGTGGCTGCGGGCTCCTGACCGGTCATAACCTGGCCTGCTGCTGGTGGGCTGCCTGGCAGAACTGCCTTTAACACTTGGTCCGTTGCGGCTGCCGACGTTTCCGTCCTGGCTGTGGTTGCTGCCGGGCTGCCGGCTTCAAACACTGGTGAATCTCCAACTGCCAGCGCCGCTTCATATACAGCGGGGTCTCCCAGTTGTGCCATTACCGGTTTTTCCAACCTGGCAAAAGTGGTGTTTTCAGATCCGGTAGTTCCTTTCGCCGCCGGGACCGCGTTATAAACCTGGTCCAGTGCGGCTGCAGGTTCTCTGATCGCATGAGCGAACAAGGGAGCGCTGTCTGTAACGTTAACCGTGGCGGGTTGTTTTACTGTCCCGACCGAATGGAAAACGTCCAGTCCAGTAGATGTGACTGTTGCTTTGGCTGCTCCAGATGCCTTTACCCCGGGATTTATAACTATTTCTTTGGCCGCCTGGGCAAATATGGGTGCACTGTCTGTAACGTCAGCCGCTGCGGTCTGCTTTATTGTCCCGGCCGAAAGGAAAACGTCCGGCACTGAAGATGTGACTGTTGCTTTGGCTGCTCCAGATGCCTTTACCCCGGGATTTATAACT
>CAZIYV010000033.1:0-11954 GCA_964543575.1 uncultured Pelotomaculum sp. | reverse complement strand
TGGGTGCACTGTCTGTAACGTCAGCCGCTGCGGTCTGCTTTATTGTCCCGGCCGATTGGGAAACGTCCGGCACTGAAGGTGTGACTGTTGCTTTGGCTGCTCCAGATGGTTCCACCTGGCTGAATACGGCGCTGCTAACGGACTCCTCTACGATTCCACTCTTTGGGCCGCTTGCCGGAACCTGATTTTGTTCCGCTTTCACCAGGGGTGTGTCTGTTTCCCGGGTGACTGACGCTTCCGGCGTCTGGCCTGCTGCTGCTGTTGTCTGTCTGTGCTTTACTACTGCTGGGCCAAACTCACCGCCTGTTTTGGCTGCCTTAGTCTCAACTGCCGCGCTTGCTGCCGGAGTTTCCGTTTTTCCGGTAAAAACTGTCTCATCTTTTCCGGCTGACCTTACCGCCTCTCCGCTGGTCCTGGTTTCTACTGCCGGACCGGCGGCGGGCTCCTGACCGGTCACTACCTGGCCGGCTGCTGGTGAACTACCTAATGGAACCGTCTTAAGCACTTGATCCGGTGCGGCTGCCGCCATTTCCGCCCTGGCTATGGTTGCTGCCGGGCTGCCGGCTTCAAACACCGGTGAATCTCCAACTGTAAGCACCGCTTCATAAACAACTGGGTCCAGCTGTGCCACAACCGGTTTTCCCAACCTGGCAAAAGTGGTGTTTTCAGGTCCGGTAGTCACTTTCGCCGTCGATACCGAGTTATAAACCTGGTCAAATGCTGCTGCAGGCTCTCTGGCACTCTGGTCAAACAGGAAAAGATCCTGCCCGGAAGGTATTACCGGTTCTTTGGCTGCTTCAGACGCTTTTAACCCGCTGTTGATGACTGTTATTTCGGGCGTTTCGGCAAATAATGGAGCACTGTCTGTAACGTTAGCCGCAGCAGTCTGTTTTGCTGTCCCGGCTGATTGGAGAACGTCCTGCCCTGAAATTGTCACCGGCCCTTTGGCTGCCCCAGATGCTTCCACCTGGCTGAACACGGCGCTGCTAACGGACTCCTCTACGATTCCGCTCTTTGGGCCGCTTGCCGGAACCTGATTTTGTTCCGCTTTCATCAGGGGTATGTCTATTTCCCGGGTGACTGACGCTTTCGGCGTCCGGATTGCTGATGTCTGTCTGTTATTTACCGCTTCAAGGCTGGACTCACCGCCTGTTTTGGCTGCCTTAGTCTCAACTGCCGCGCTTGCTGCCGGAGTTTCCGTTTTTCCGGTAAAAACTGTCTCCTCTTTTCCGGCTGACTTTACCGCCTCGCCGCTGGTACTGGTTTCTGCTGCGGGGGCGACTGCGGGCACCTGACCGGTCAATACCTGGCCGGATACTGGTGGACTATCTGGCAGAACTGCTTTTGACACTTGGTCCGGTACGGCTGCCGCCGTTTCCGCCCTGGCTGTGGTTGCTGCCGGGCTGCCGGCTTCAAACACCGGTGAATCTTCAACTGCCAGCGCCGCTTCATATACAGCGGTGTCTCCCAGTTGTGCCACAACCGGTTTTTCCAACCTGGCAAAAGTGGTGTTTTCAGATCCGGTAGTTTCTTTCGCCGTCGATACCGAGTTATAAACCTGGCCAGGCGCCACGCCCGGTTCCCTGTCCGACTGGGCAAATAAAGGAATTGGATTGTTCGCTGCGGTTGCTCCATTTACTGTCCTGGCCAATAAGGAAACTTCCTGCCCGGAAACTGTCTCAGACCCTTTGGCTGACGCAAATGCCGCCACCTGGTTTGACACTGGTTTAATGTCGGCATCCCCTACAGCATCGCTTTTCCGGCTGCTTACCGGAACCTGGTTTGGTTCCGCTGTTACCAGGGGTGCGTCTGTTTCCCGGGAGTTTTTGAACTCATTTGCGCGGGGACTGGTTAGTTCCGGCATAACCTGCGTCTGAATTGTCTCATAGTCTTCTTCAAGCGGAAGAGTTCCAGTAAACAAAGGTGAATTTATACCGGATTCTCCTGGACCACCAATGATATTTGGCTGAACAGGACTGGTTTCCGGTTGTTGTGATTGATATTCAGAGTCGGCTTTCACTACCTTTGTTGGGTCCTGAACTTGACCCGCCGGCAAGAACGTAGACAGAGCAGCATCTGTGGCCGGAGTGTACATGCCTTCAACCGGATCGGTGGTTTCCTCATAGTCAGCCTGTCCCGGTTCTTGCTGGAGGACGGCCTGTTTTCCTGAGACAGTTGCCCCGGTCTCAATCACCGGTAATGACACAGGCTCAAAACTGCCCCCCGCGGACTCTGTGCCGTTGTTATTGTCAACAGGAGCGGCTTCGGGCAAGGGGGTTTTGTGCAAAGCCATGACCGCGGCCATGGTCAGGTTGAATTCCCCTGGATTTGACTGGCTTACCGCGACTTGCCCGCTTTCTTTAAAAGCAGGCGCAGCCTCACCAATATAAGCTAATTTCACTCTTTCACCTCCTTTCGTAAAATTTTATGGAATAGAGGAAGTGGCCGGTAATCATCCTGTTTTATTCTGTTGAGCGAAAATGAGCGTAAAGGGCCATCTCGTCAACCATTTTCTGCTCTCTGGCATCTTCCTCAAGTTTGTGTTTTTGCAGGTGCTTTTCTTTCAGTTTCTCTATGGCCTGGCGTTCCTGCCTGGCCTGAACGGCCGACTGGCGGCTGTGCTCCACAGCATTGGCGGCGTAATTTACCTCTTCTTCCTGGGCTGTAATCTTCTCACTGAGAGATGCCCGGTAAAAGTCCAGGTGCATATTTTCAAAGACATCGATTTTTTCTTCATCCCTGGTGAGGGCTTGCTCCAGGTGCTGCCTGGTATTCTGCAGTACAGCGCAGCGGTTGTTATATTCGTTATGGGCCAGGGCCAGGGCTTGTTCCGCCGCTTCTTCCTTCGCCGTACGCTGTAATAAAACTGGTTCCAGTTGAAATTTAAATCTGGCCATCAGTTATTCACCCTATTATCTGCAATCGTTGTCAGGCGTTCCAGAGTTTCCTCGTATCCTGTATGTTCATGCAAGTTCTGGCGCAAGAAATCCACCATCTGCTGGTAAGAGGCTATGGCTTCATCGACACGGGGGTTAGACCCGGGCACATAAGCTCCAATATTAATCAGGTCTTCAGCCTGCTTATAAGAGGCCAGCAGGTCGCGAAACTTTCCGGCCAGGGAGCGGTGCTTTTCTGTGGTTATATCAGGCATCAGACGGCTGACGCTGCTTAACACATCCACCGCCGGAAAATGGTTGGCGGCGGCAAGAGCACGGGAGAGTATGATATGACCGTCGAGAATGCCGCGCACCGCGTCGGAAATCGGCTCGTTAAAATCGTCCCCATCCACCAGTACAGTAAAGAAAGCGGTAATGGATCCATTATGGGACATACCCGGCCGTTCCAGCAGCCGGGGCAGCAGCGCGAACACTGACGGTGTGTACCCCTTCGTGGCCGGTGGTTCCCCGATGGCCAGCCCTACCTCGCGCTGGGCCATGGCAAATCTGGTTACCGAGTCCATCATTAAAAGCACATCCTTGCCCTGGTCGCGAAAGTATTCAGCTATGGCACAAGCCACAAATGCGCCCTTTAAACGCACCAAGGCCGGTTGTTCGGATGTCGCCACAACCACGACGGAGCGGGCAAGCCCCTCGGGCCCAAGGTCCGTCTCAATAAAATCAAGAACCTCACGGCCGCGCTCCCCGATCAGGCCAATTACGTTTACATCGGCGCTGCTGTATCGTGAAATCATACCGAGGAGAGTACTTTTACCCACACCACTGCCGGAAAAAATACCAATCCGCTGACCCAGGCCGCAGGTCAGCAAAGCATCCACAGCACGCACCCCGGTCGACATAACCTCGGAAATACGTCTTCTCAAAAGTGGGTTGGGCGGGCGGTTGTTTACCGGGTATTCCTTACAATCAATACCAAACGACCCGCTGTCGTCCATCGGCTCGCCAAGCCCGTTTAAGACCCTGCCTAGCAGCTGCTCCCCAACTTTGACGTTAAACGATTTACCAGTGGGGACAACATCACAGCCCTGGTAGATGCCACGGAGCTCACCCAGAGGCATCAAGAGCGAACTACCATCGCGAAAGCCGACGATCTCAGCCCGGACCGGTTCGGGTTCACCAGGGATCATAATTTCACAGACCTCACCAATCGGAGCATTAATCCCCTGTACCTCCACGGTAAGACCAATTACCCGTGTCACCTGACCGATAACCTTAATTAACCTGGCTCCCTTCAGGCGGGAGCGCCATTGGGCTAAGTTGACAGGAGCATTCTCCACAGTGATCCCCTTTATACTTATAAATTCGTTAAGTTGGATAACATAATTTAGCTGCAAAAAAAATATTTTTCTTTAAACTGTCCGTTCCCTGGCGTAAAGCGCTTTTTGCAGGGCTTCCCGGCGAGTTTCCATGGTGGCGTCCACCCCGCCCTGCCCGGTGTCAATCCTGCACCCACCGGGCTCAATAGCTGCGTCAGCCACTACCTGAAGCTGCGCCCTCGCCGAAAGCAGGCTCTTCAGCTCATCTTTTTTGCTTTCCACCAGTTCCAGTTCATCCGGACTTACGAACAGTACCACGCTGGGCCTGTCCGCCACCAGTCTCAGAGACTCTGCGGCGACGCTTAAAATAACTTCCTGATCCAGGCTCAGCTGCACAGTCAAAAGCCTTTCAGCGATCTCCACGGCCAGGTCGACAATCTCCTGCTCCAATTCCTCTAGTTTTTCCCGGCGCAACTCCTCCGTCTGATTCAGCACGTCATTGGCCTGTGCCCGGATTTCCGCCGCATCTTCTGCAGCCTTGCCCAGGCCCTCCCGGTAACCCCGGTCATAGCCTTCCCGGCTGCCCTGTTGAAAACCGTCCTGGCAAGCCAGTTTCTTGACCTGCTCACTGTCAAGCTGAGACTGGGCAATTATCTCATCCGCCGTAACGCTGGCCCGTCTTATGGTTTCCTCAGCCTGGGCCAGAGCCCAGGCCTGAAGGTTTTCGCCGGCATCCGCGGTACTGTTGACATCCTTTTTGACTCCGGTTTTTATCCGGGCCAGTTCTTCTTTAGCTCTTAAAGGTAAAACCTGCCAGAAATCATCCTGTACTTCGGCGCTTTTGATGATTTTATACGATGATGACATCTTCGCCACCCCGTGAAATAATTATTTCACCACTCTCATCAAGTTTACGGATAATGGTAACTACCTTTTGCTGTGCCTTTTCCACTTCTTTCAGGCGAACGGGACCCATGACTTCCATTTCCTCTTTAATCATTTCGGCTGCGCGCTTGGACATGTTTTTGTAAATCCTGGAGTTTACATCTTCGTTGGCGCCGCGCATGGCCAGAACCAGATCCTTGGAGTTTACCTCTTTGAGCACCCGCTGGATGAAGTTATCAGGCAGTTGAATAAGATCCTCGAAAACAAACATGCGTCTCTTCACTTCTTCCGCCAGAACCGGGTCTTCTCTTTCCAGTCCCTCTAAAATAACTTTCTCCGCGCTTCTGCCAACCCTGTTCAGGATATCCACCAGGGACTGCACACCGCCTACCACCGTTTGGTCCTGTTGGACAACAGAAGAAAGCTTCCTCTCCAGCAAAAACTCAACATCACGGACAATATCAGGTGTAAAACGGTCTATAATAGCAATCCGCCTGGAGATTTCACTCTGCAGTTCCTGCGGCAGCATCCCCAGGATTATAGCTGCCTGTTCAGGTGTAAGGTGGGCCAGGATCAAAGCTATGGTTTGAGGATGCTCCTCTCTGATAAAGTTATAAATCTGTTTCGGATCCGTTTTGCGCAGTGAACTGAATGGAATCGCCTTCATGTCAATAGTCAGTTTGTTTAAAATTTCAGTAGCCTTCGTGTGGCCTACAGCTTTCTCGAGCAATTCCTTGGCGTAAGTCAGCCCGCCGTGCATTAAATAATCACGGGCTTTTTGCAACTCCATAAACTCATCGAGAACCGCGTTTCTCACTTCTGACGGGATTTTGATCATGTTCGATATTTCGTGGGTTAGCTGCTCGATTTCAGCCTGCTGGAAATCGAGCTTAAGCACCCGGGAGGACAAGTCCGAACCCAATGCTATCAGTAGAATGGCCGCTTTTTGGACACCATTAAGCTTGGTAAGCTGCAACGCCATCCCCTCCCAAATTCTATTCCTTTTCCTTTATCCAGACTTTCAGAAGTTCGGCCACATCCTCCGGTTTTTCCTGGGCCATGCTTCTGACCTGCTTTTGTTTATCGTCTCTTTGCACCTGTTCTGGTGTGGATTCCAGATCTTTTACCGGCAAAAACACTTCCTCTTCCTCATCTTCAAACCTTTCAGCGCTGCGCCGCCGCCACATAAGCAGCATTACCAAAACAAGGATTGCGCCCACCGCTATACCCGCCAACCGGGCGTATGTGAAGAACTTGTCCTTTTGCTTGGCCTGAGCATCGGCCTGGGCCATCTCGTCGCCAACCTTTTTCTGGTATGAGTCATCGAATACCATGCTGGAAACGTTGATTTGATCTCCCCTGTTTTGATTGAAACCTATGGCCGCTGACACCAGGTCCCTGACTTTCTGAGTGTCTACAGGGCCGTCCACTTCACTCACCACTACTGAGGCGGAGAGGCGGCGGACACTGCCGGGCGCGTTGACTACAGTTTCTTGTACGGTGCTGACCTGGTAATTGATTGTGTTTTCTTCCTTGGAATAATTGGAAGAGCCTGAGCCGGTAAGATACGGATTGGTGGTGACATTGGAATCGGTGCCCGGGGCGCCCCCCGCTCCGCTTCCTCCGCCGCTTTCCTTGACTGAGTGCTCACTGCTCTTTATGTTTTGTGGATTAGATGTTGTAGTGCTGGTAGTCTGCTGCTGGTTAAAATCAAGGTCAGCAGTTACCATCGCCACAGCCTTGTCCTGGCCCATGATCTTGGCCAGCATCTGCAGCACTCTCTTCTCCAGCTCTTTTTCATATTCTCTTTGAGCCTTTTGCTGGTCCAGGGTAGCCCTGGTCAGCACAGCTTTGGGGTCGCTTGTTTTCAGGTTGTCACTTAAAACATTACCCTCGGTGTCAATAATATGGACATTTTCCGGCTTCAGTCCCTCCAGGCTGCCTACAAAAAGGTCGCAGATCCCCTGGACCTGCTCAGGTTTCAGGCGGGCGGCGGGCTTGAGCTTTAGAGCCACTGAAGCTGAAGCAACACCCTGATCAGCATTCACAAACACGCTTTTCTGAGGTATCACCAGGTGTACTCTGGCCTGTTCAACTCCTTCAATTTGAACCAGAGTTCTCCTCATCTCTTCCTGGAGAGCTCTCTGGTAGCCAACCTGCTGCTCAAATTCGGTCTGCCCAAACTTGCTCTGGTCGAAAAGTTCGAAACCCATCCCGCCGCCAAGTGTACCGCTGCTGGCCAGCTGAATCCTGGCCTCGTAAACCTGGGACTCCGGCACTTTTATAGTTTTACCCTGATCGGCGAGCTGGTAGGGGACCTTCATTGTCTTCAGTTTTTCCACGATGGTTCCCGCGTCTTTTGGATCAAGCCCTGTGAATAAAGGGGCGTAGGCGGGACGCGTCGCTATCTGTATGATGTAAAACAAAGAAATAACGACACCAACCGTTACCAGGATGGATATAATTTTTTGAGTTTGGTTCAGGCCCTGCCATCTCTCCCTGAACCTGGTTAAAAGGTCACCCGGGGTCAATATAAACCACCTCAAACCATCGGTGACATTCCTCGGGTCAACTGTAAATCAGCACCCCGATCAACAATCTTACTTAACAATGAAACCCATTTCGATGGGGACATTCCTTGACTCATATGTTAATCAGCTTCCTGATCAACAAACCTTCCTTAACAAAGACACACTTCCTCAATTAAGAAACCAGAGAGGTGTGTCCCCTATCCTCTGTCAGGGTGCCATTCTATCGATAACATTCCTTGACTCATTCTATCGGGGACATACCTTGACTGGTCCATCAACCAGTCACCCATACCAACAATCTTCCTAAACAATCAAACCCATACCGATGGGGACATACCTTGACTGGTCTGTTAATCAGCTGCCCTGACCAACAACCTTCCTTAACAAGTAATACACTTTCTCTATCATGAAACCAAAGAGGTGTGTCCCCTATCCTCTGTCAGGGTACCATTCTATTGATAACAAAACTTATCGTCTGACAGTCTTATCCCCTCGATACTTAAACCTGCATCCTCGAAATCTCCTGATAAGCCTCAACTACCTTATTTCTTACTTCAACAGCCAGCTGCATAGACAGCTTGGCTTCCTGCATCGCTATGGTTACCTGGTGCAGATCCTGTACCTCACCCGTTAGAAACTCCATGGCCAGATTATCAGCCCTGGTCTGGGTGTCGTTAAGTTTTTCTATGGCGTTGTTCAGGATATCTGAAAAAGACCCACTTCCGGCAGCGCCCTGTTTGTTACCGGTCTCTCCCGGCAGAATAAGCGCCTGACTTAAAGGTGTAACCTGCATTCTTAAGACCCCCCTTACTAGAGACATTTCTTAATTGGTGATATTCCATTCGCGAAATTTTATCGGGACATTCCATCGGGGACATTCCTCATCTACAGAGCCAGGCTCAAAATAGAGGTGTGTCCCCTTTCCGCTATCGGTGTGTCCCCATTCCTTGTTAGCCCCGCCCTATTTCCAAAGCTTTCAAAGCAATATCCTTGGCCGCGTTCAGAGCGGTTACATTGGCCTCGTAAGCCCTGGTCGCGGTAATCATGTTAATCATTTCGTTGACAATATTTATATTAGGATAAGCGACATAACCCTTTTCGTCAGCCTGGGGATGAGAAGGGTCATGAACCAGGCGTGGATCGCTGTTATCTTCAAGAACCCTGGATACCCGCACCCCGGCACCCTTATAACTGGACCGCGCCGCGCCGCTCTCCCCCGCCTGCTCCAGCATCTGCACAAAAATAGGGATTTTCCTTTTGTAAGGAGGATTGGCAGGGTCATTCGGCCTGCCGGCGCTGTTCATATTGGCGATGTTATTGGCTGTTAAATCCAGCCTCATCCGCTCAGCTGTAAGGCCAGAGGCGCTGATAGAAAAAGAATCGAAAACACCCATTATTTATCACTACTTTCCACTAATAACGTAGCCCAAAAGGGAAATCCGGTCGCTGAGTTCTCTTGTCACGGCCTGGTATTTAATACTGTTTATAGCCAGGTTAGTCATCTCTTCGTCCATGTCAACGTTATTTCCGTCCTCGCGCATGCTGGTCGCTTCGTTTACCCGCACTTCCGGCCTAAGTTCCGCCAAATATGGCGCCGCTCCAAAATGCTTGGGATCGGTGGTGACCAATTTTATGGTGTCCCGGCCCAGGGCTGCCTTAAGTAAACTCTCAAACTCAACGGCTGATTTTTTAAAGCCGGGTGTGTTGACATTGGCAATGTTGTTGGCTATCACCCTCTGCCGCAGAGCCCCCGCATCCAACCCCTTTTTCAGGCTGACTAACACCTGACTTGAAAAAAGCTCCAACCTGTACACCCCCATTAAATGGTCTGCAATTTTATTTTCAATAAGAAACCAAGCCAAATGGAAAAGGGCTTGGTTAAATAATCATACCCGGCAACCCAGCCGCCCTGGCCAAAAAGTCGTAGATTTACAGGTTCTAACGTAGTGCCTATTTAAACGAACCCCAAATCAAAGCCCTATCTACGTAAACTTATGGCTTTAGGCCTGTCAGCTTTGCGCCCCGCCCTTTCGGGAAGTTTGCCCTTTCCGATCCCAGATTTAATTGTATTGGCATATATTACCTTAATTTTGTAACTATATTCTACAAAAAACAACTCAATCCTGCAATAATTAATTTTTTTTTGCGAAAATTTTGCAAAAATACATTTTTTATCTGATCACAACTATATTCCGGGTACAGGGTTGAGTTAAGTGATAAAAACCAAGCCATGTGTAACTGACTTGGTTATTCATTGTGTTTTTACCATACTAATTTAAAATAAGGGGGATGTGCTTTTTAAAACAGAAAAATACTTCTAGGCGATAATAGTTTACATCTTTAAGTTCTTAATTTATATTAATTTGTCTAAAATAAGGCCCAGCATCTTTTTCACATTGGCTACAAAATCAAGAACACGTTCAGGGGGGATTTCGCGGATAACGGTATTGTCACTCGAATTAATCACCTTTACCATTACTTCTCCGCTTTCTTTGTGGATGCTGAATTGCAGCTCCGTGTTATAAGTTTCCAAGGTTTTATTAGCCTGGACAACAGCTTCTTCTAAACTCTTTTTATTATCTTCGACAACCTTTAGCTCAGCTTGCTCCGGGAGTTTTATTTCATCATCATATTTATTTGCGCTTTTACCTCCCGGCAAAACCTTAATCTTTACTTCTTGTTGAACTGGCGCATAATTATTCTCAACACTTTGAACACTCATTACGGTCACCCCCGATATTTAATACTTATTATCAACAAAATAACCATCCGTCTGCCTGTCATTACCGCGATATGCTTTAGCAGATCCCCTTTTTGTATACAGCAATGCCATATCTATCTTAAGCTTCCGGTACTCCGTGCTAATTCTGGCAAGGTTTTCAGCTTCAATCTGTCTTGTTTCTTTGGCAAGTGATACCGTTTGTTGGCGCAGAGTGCTGATTTCCTGCCATTTTTCTTTGACATCCACAGGCGCGTTATCCCATGACGATAGATTGTGCCAACTTAAAAACTCTTTCTCCAAGGGCAACACCTCAACCTCAATCTGGCTTATTTCATTTATATGTTCTTGCTTTCTGCCGATTGCCGTCAGAAGATCTTCCGCTTTATCCGGTGTTAATAATCCGGACTGCAGCGTGGTTACATTAAAAATCTCCTTCATCAGTCTCTTTTTGCGTTTGGTAAGATCGATTATTTTGGTAAGTGACGTGTTCGGTAAGTTTTCGCTCATATTACTGCCCACTGGCTATGGGCGACCTGGAGAGGTTGAGAACTTCCTTCCAGGTTTCTCTAAACTGCCTTACAAAGTCCAGCGCTTCACCGAGTATCTCCACGTCTTTCTTAATATTGGCTTCGATCAGGCGCCGGTTGATATACTCATAAAGCAAGGCCAGATCGCCTGATAATTCGTAGTCCGGGTCCAGTGTTTCGCTTAAATGAGAAATTATCTCCTGGGCTCTGACGATGGAATCGTGCGCGGACTGGATATTGTTTTCTCCTATGAACCTTATGCCCTGTTTGATAAACTTGGCCGCTCCGTCATAAAGCATTAAAGTAAGCTCGCCTTTACCCGCGCTGTTAATGAAATTTTGCTGGTACTGCTGATATGGATTTACGTTGAACATCGGTTAAACCTCCGCAAATTTATTCTTACTCTGAACCGCTGCTGCTGCTGAACTGCTGGGTAAGCCACTGGCTCTGCTGGTTCATTTTATTCAATGCTGTCTCCATGGCGGTAAACTGTTTGTAATACCGGTCTTCCATATCTTGCAGCCTGGTGTCCCAGTTGGAAATCTGCTTGCTGTACTCTGTTATTTTTTTACCAAGGAAACTGTTGTCGTACTTACTATAGGTGCTTTCGGCGCCGGCCTTGTCGATAAGCTGGGTGATGCCGCTGGTTACACTGTCATATAATCTTGCGGCCAGGCCTTTTTCGTCGCTCACGGTTGAACTTTTAGCAAAAAGATCACGTACCGCTTCAGGATTTTCGTTTAAAGCTTCTTTCAACTTAGTTTCATCAATATACAGTTTCCCTTTTTCAGAGTAATCACCGGTGGTGATACCTACGCTGGCCAGAGTATTATAACCTGTGTCCGTTTCATGAACTACTGCGGACAGCGTGCTACGCAAGCCGCTGACAATTCTGCTTATAAGGGCGTCATTGCGTAACACACCTGTTTTCGCTTTTTCTTCCCATTGTTTTTCCTGGTCGTCAGTTAAGTCCTCCCGCTCAGTGTCAGTTAATGGCAGGTAGTCACTGTCCCTTTCCTCGGAAATTCTGCTGTTCACATTATCAATGGTAGTGTTGTAAAGGTCCACGAATGTCT
>CAZIYV010000032.1:0-27491 GCA_964543575.1 uncultured Pelotomaculum sp. | reverse complement strand
GTAGTTGTGGCGGAACATTTTGATGTGGGCTTACTTGGTTATAATCAAAAAGAGGTAAAGCAGTGGATTGATTCTTATATATGGGACAACCTTAAAATAATCGACCGTCTGGATGCGGATTTAAGGAGAGCCAAAGCTGAAAATGAAGCCCTGCGAGACCAAGCTTCTTCATTAGGCCCGGCGCCGGAACAGCTGGATAGCAATATCTTGATAAGGGCCAGGGAGCAGGCTGAGACGGCGGGAGAAATGCTTCTTGAAGAAGCCCGGGACAGAGTCATTGAGATCATTGAAGAGGGGCATAAAAGAGCGGATCTTCACCGTTCGCAGGCGCTGGTTGTCGAGGGACAAAAAATAATTCTGAAAAAAGAGCTGTTCAACCTGCTCGAGTCCCTGCGGGGCCACTTGGGCGCCTGGCATGATCAACCTGAAACCTCAGCTTTTAAAGAGGAAATAGCGGGCCTGATTGAAAATAAAGTGGCCAAACTGATGGAAGACCAGGTGACAGGATCTGCCGCGTCTGCTGCCGGAACTTCTGAAACGCCAAAAGACCAGCCGGAAGATGAATTGGTTGTTAAAGAAAACGAGGGTTTTGGTGAGATAATAGATCTTCAGAAACCCGGAGCGCTAACGCTTTACGATAATATGACAGGTGCGCAGGTGGCGGTTCTGGCTTTTCTGGCCATGATCACGGCCCTGTTAGTGGGCAATCTGGTGGAAGGCCTGGGTATATTGGCGCCGTTAGTGCTGATAGTGTTGTTTATTTGCAAGGAATTGGCCGCCGGGGCAATAAATTCCTCTAATAATACCTCAAAAATTATTTTGTTTAGAACGGTAGACCGTGTTTTATACCTGGCGATACTGCCCTTGCTGATCGTTTTTGTATTAGCCGTATTATACCGAATAGTTGTTTTACTTCGTTAAGCGTTTTTAATAAAATGTTTAGTCTTTAGTAATAAATTTAAAATATTTATAAGTTATCATTTTATTAAAATATGCACTTAGCTTATTTAATGTATAAAGAACATTTTTAGCTTGGCCGATATAAATGTAAGATGTGCATTAAAAATACTGACACTAGGAGACGTTACCATGCTTAAATTAGGGGTAGTGGGCGCCAGCGCCGAAAGCCTGAAACAAAAGATCTTTGATAAGACGGCTGTAGTAACTGTTATAGGTCTGGGTTATGTCGGGCTGCCCATGGCTATGGAAAAGGCCAAGCTTGGCTTTAGAGTCATGGGTATTGAACAAAACCAGAACAGGGCTGAAAAAATAAGCCGCGGGGAAAGCTACATCACTGATGTCAGTGAAAAAGAGCTTAAAAAACTGGTGCGCGCAGGTAAACTAACCGCCAGTATGAATTTTGACTGTATCCCCGACGCTGATGTTGTGATCATCTGTGTCCCCACACCTCTGACCTTAAACCGCGAGCCCGACACATCATACATATACAACGTAGCCCGGGAAATCAGCAAAAGGCTCAGGCCGGGGCAGTTAATAACGCTGGAAAGCACAACCTACCCGGGCACAACCAGGGAAATATTGCTTCCCCTGCTGGAAAAGAGCGGCCTTGAAGTGGGGCAGGACTTTTTCCTTGCTTACGCTCCTGAACGGGTTGACCCGGGGAATGCTCACCACAACGCGAAGAATACATCCAGGGTAGTGGGCGGTATGACTCCAGCCTGCCTGGAAATTGCCCATTCTTTTTACAACCAGGCCATTATCCTTGACAGACCCCGCCGGCGGAATGATGATAAGCTGTTCCCACCAGTGACAGCTGTTTCCAGCCCCGAGGTGGCGGAGCTCTCCAAGCTTTTTGAAAACACCTACCGTGCCGTCAACATTGCCCTGGTTAACGAGTTGATGTTTTTATGTGACAGGATGGACATAGATGTCTGGGAGGTAATTGACGCTGCCGGGACAAAGCCCTTTGGCATCCAGATTTTCCATCCCGGACCCGGCGTGGGAGGACACTGTATACCCATCGATCCTTTTTATCTCACCTGGAAGGCGCGCCAGTATGATTTCCATACCCGCTTCATCGAGCTGGCCGGGGAGATCAACATTGAAGCGTCATACTTCGTGACGCGCAAGCTGGCCCGGGCTTTAAATAAAAAGGGGAAGGCTTTAAAATGCTCGAAAATATTTGTCCTGGGGGTTACCTATAAGAAAGATGTCAAGGATATTCGTGAGTCTCCGGCACTAAAGGTGATTTCCCTGCTCCTTAAAGAGGGCGCCAATATTTCTTACCATGACCCGTATGTTCAGTATCTAAAGCCGCACTCACCTTACAACTGGGCGATTCTGGGGACCCCGCTGGTTGCTGAACGTTTGACCGAAGCTGATTGTGTGCTGATCCTGACCGACCATTCGGGTATTGACTATGAATGGGTGGTGGAGAAGTCAAATCTGGTGATCGACACGCGGAATGCCACCAAAGATGTTGTTTTTAACAGGGAAAAGATTGTCAAGATTTAAGATAATTATAAAATAAATTTTCAGGAGAACGGAATGGTAACTTCTATCATACATCCCTCAGCTGAAATCGGCGCTGACTGTGTTATAGGCAATTTCTGCGTCATAGAAGATGAAGTGGTAATCGAGTCAGGAGCGGTGATTGGAAATTATGTGGTGATCCACCCCGGAACCAGGATCGGCGCAGGGACCCGCATTGGCGACAGCTGCGTTGTGGGTCGGCCTCTCGCGCCTGCCGCTACCAGCACAGTAAAAAAGAGTGAACTGCCTCCCCTGGATATAGGGGAAAACTGCATTCTGAGCAGTCACGTGGTTTTATACAGGGGGACCTCTATCAAGGACTCCTGTTTTTTTGGCGATTTTGCTTCGGTCAGGGAAAACTGCGCGATTGGCTCGTTTGTGTTAGCCGGGCGGGGAGTGGCCATTGAAAACAATGTGACCATAGGCGCCTACACCAAAATCCAGACCAATGCCTATATTACAGCTTACACCACTATTGAGGAGCGTGTGTTTATCGGCCCCTGCGCGCGAACATATAATGACAACTTCATGGGCAGGACCGAGAAGCGGTTTAAATACCTGAAAGGGCCTACTGTCAGAAGAGGCGCCCGTGTGGGCGGGGGAAGCATCCTCCTGCCTGGTGTGGTGGTGGCCGAAGAGACCTTCGTCGCCGCCGGGGCTCTGGTTACGCGGGATACACCTCCGGGTAAACTGGTGAAGGGAATACCGGCGAGAGTGGAGAGAGAAGTACCAAAGGAAGAGATGATTTTTTTGGCAGATATACCGGCTTTAAATATGGAACCTGTTCCCGGCTTTGACCTTAAGCGGCAGAACAGGTTTTTTAAAGAAGATATTATAGCAGCTCTGAGCAAGGCTGTGACAACAGGTCAATTCATCCTGGGAGAGAATGTAAAAGAACTGGAAAGTGAAATCGCCTCTCTTTGCGGCGCCCGCTTTGGGATCGGGGTGGCCAACGGCAGCGATGCGCTTTATCTGGCCCTCGTGGCCTGCGGGATCGGGCCCGGCGACGAGGTGATTACCACTCCCTTTACTTTCTTCGCCACAGCTGGTTCGATTGCCCGCGCGGGCGCCAGGCCTGTTTTTGTGGATATCGACCCGGAAACTTACAACCTGGACCCCGGCCTGGTTGCAGCTAAAATCAACTCACGGACCAAAGCTCTGCTGCCGGTTCACCTGTACGGCCAGCCGGCGGAAATGGGGCCTCTATTAGATCTGGCCAGGGCCTACAACTTGAAAATTGTTGAGGACGCGGCTCAGGCTTTGGGGGCATCCTACCGGGGCAGACCAATCGGAGGAATTGGCGACGCCGGCTGTATCAGCTTTTTCCCCACCAAGAATCTGGGCTGTTTTGGGGACGGCGGCATGGTGGTAACCAGTGATGATGAAATCGCTGAAAAGGTGCGGATGCTGCGCGTGCATGGCGCCAAGAAAAAATATCACCATGAGCTGCTGGGCGTTAACAGCAGGCTGGATGAAATGCAGGCTGCTGTTTTAAGGTTGAAACTGCCCTATTTCTCCTCTATGACAGAAAAGAGAAGAGAGTTGGCCAGTCTATACCAAGAACTTTTCAGCTCTTCGGGTTTGACCAAAAAAAATATCAGGCTGCCTCGTCAGGCGCCGGACTGTGCACATGTGTACCACCAGTACACCATCGCTATAAAGGGACGCGACCAGCTTCAGCAGCATTTAAAAGAGCTGGGCATCGGCAGTACCGTTTATTATCCCCTGCCGTTGCACCTGCAGGGAGTTTTCTCGGAACTGGGCTGCCAGTTGGGCGAATTCCCTCAGGCTGAGCAAGCGGCGCGAGAGGTCTTATCGCTGCCCATGTTCCCTGAGCTTACCGTGGAAGAGGTAAGCCGCGTGGTGGAGGCGGTTGTGAAATTTTATGAGAGGTAAACCTTTCAAATGAAAATAGCTGTTATTGGAGCCGGCAACTGGGGCAGAAACCTGGTGCGGACTTTTCACCAACTGGGAGCGCTGGCGGCGGTGGCGGAAGCCGACCAAGCCGTCAGGGCTAACCTGGCGGAAAGTTACCCCGGCCTGACTGTGTACAGTGAATATAAACACCTGTTGGATAAACCGGACTATAGCGCCCTGGTTATAGCCACTCCGGCGCCGACGCACTTCGCGCTGGCCAAACAGGCGCTGCTGGCCGGCAAGGATGTATTTTTAGAAAAGCCGATGACCCTGTCCGTGGCAGAGGCGGAAGAAATCGTGCGGTTGGCTGTAGCAAGAGAAAGAGTGCTGATGGTTGGCCACCTGCTCCTTTACCAGCCGGCCATTCAATGGATAAAAGAATATATCGACTCCGGAGCTCTCGGCAAGGTGCGGATACTCACCCAGGAGAGGCTTAAGCTGGGCCGGGTAAGAACGGCGGAAGATGTGCTGTGGAGCTTTGGCGTGCACGATCTGGCGGTGCTGCTTTACCTGGTGGGCAGGCAGCCGGAGTTTGTTGAGGCCTCCGGACAGTATGTGCTGCAGCCCCATATTGCCGATGACGTATACCTGCACCTGTCCTTTGACGGTGGGACCAGGGCTCACCTGCATGTTTCCTGGTTCTGGCCCGAGCAGCGCCGGCGCCTGACGGTTGCGGGGTCCGAGGCCATGCTGGTTTACGACGAAATCGAACAGACCGTGACTTTGCATAAAAAAGGTGTCACTTCCGGCCTGGCCAACCGGGACGAGGGCAGCGAGGTGGTTTTCCAGGGCAGCGCCGAGCCGCTGCTGCTGGAGTGCAGCCATTTTCTCCAGGCTGTGGAGCAAAGGAGCCTGCCTCTGTCCAGTGGCGCGAGCGCGATTGAAGTGATCAGGGTGCTTGAAAAGGCCTCTGAGGCTTTGTTAAAAGCCTCAAATGAAAGGTGAACTTATAAAATGTACAGGAAACGTAAAATAGCGGTGGTAGTGCCCGCGTACAACGAAGAAAGGCTGATCGGCCAAACGCTGTCGGGTATGCCTGGTTTCGTTGATAAGATCTACGTGATTGATGACTCATCTACAGACGGAACCGCTCAGGTGGTCAGACAGTTCCAGCAGCAAAATAAAAAAATCTATTTGATCAGCCATGAGCAGAACCAGGGTGTAGGAGCGGCTATTATCAGCGGCTATAAGAAAGCGCTGCGGGACAAGGCTGAGGTTGTGGCCGTGATGGCGGGGGATGACCAGATGGACCCGGTGCAGCTGCCCCGGCTGCTGGACCCTATAATTGACGGTAAGGCCGACTACAGTAAGGGCAACCGTCTTTCCAGAAGTGAGCACAAAGTTGGGATGAGCAGGTGGCGGCAGTTCGGGAATTTCCTTCTAGGCACGCTGACCAAGATGTCTTCCGGGTACTGGCACGTGCAGGACCCGCAGAACGGCTACACCGCCATCTCACAAAGAGCTTTAAACAAATTGGACCTTGACCGCGTCTACACCTATTACGGCTACTGCAATGACATGCTTACCAAATTGAATGTTTTGGGCCTGAAGGTATGCGAAGTTGATATGCCCGCCCGCTACGGCCTGGAGCAGTCCAAGATAAGATACGGGATCTATATGAGAAAAGTTTCCTTACTGCTGCTGCGTAATTTCTTCTGGCGGCTGCGTGTGAAATATTTTGAACCTGAGGGAACTCAATGAAAATAGTTGTTGATATAAACCACCCGGCCCACGTCCATTTCTTCAAAAACTTTATTTGGGAAATGCAAAAGAGAGGCCACGACATATTAATAACGGCAAGCAAGAAGGATATCGCCTTGCATTTGCTCGATCATTTAGAGTTTAAATATAAGATGCTGGGCGGTTACGGCTCATCTTTGCTGGAAAAGATGATTAACATAGCCCGGCTTGATATCAAAATGTTTCAGGCGGTCAAAAAGTTTAACCCGGATGTTCTTATGGGGATTGGTTCTGTTAGAGCCGCTCATGTAGCCAGACTTATGGGTAAAAAGTGTGTAATTTTTAACGACACCGAAAACGCCAAAGAACAGCGCATATTGTGTGTGCCTTTTGCTGACTTAATCTTTACACCGGCCTCATTCAAGAAAGATATCGGCAAAAAGCAGGTCCGGTATGACGGCAGTCACGAGCTTGCTTACCTGCACCCAAAATATTTTAGTCCTAATCCGGCCGTGCTGCGGGAGATGGGCCTCAGCGCCCGGGATAACATTATTATGGTCAGGTTTGCCTCTTTTGACGCCGTTAACGACAGCATGAGTGAAAGTTTTGGCAAAGAATATGTATCTGAATTGATAAGCAAATTAGAGAAAATTGGTACGGTTGTAATCACGTCAGAAATTAAACTGGATGAACGATTAAAAAAATATCAATTTAAATTGCCGCCCGAGTTTTACCATGACCTTCTCTCTTATGCCAGTCTGTATGTGGGGGATGCGGCAACATCCGCTGAAGAAGCCGCGATACTCGGAGTTCCCACCCTGCACTTTGAAAGAGTTAATGTTGATGGCAAAGTATGTAAAGCGACAGATATCTTTGGAATTCTATATGAGCTAGAGTATGAGTACAAGCTGCTTTATAGTTACAGTGATGAGCGGGCTTTGTTGAGCAAGGTTGATGAAGTCCTTTCAGATTTAGATCAACAAAAAAGTGAATGGAAAGAGCGAAGGAAGAAGTTTTTAAATGAGAAAATTGACGTAACAGGTTTTCTGGTATGGTTGATTGAGAATCAGCCCGACAGTTTACATGCTGTGAAATCAGACCCGCAGGTTCAAAATAATTTCAGGCAGGTAATTAGATATGAAAAAGGTTGAACGAATACTGGTGCTGTCTCCCCACACGCATGACGGGAATTTTTCGGCGGGCGGCACAATTGCCAAATTTATTGAAGAAGGCACACAGGTCTTCTATGTGGCATTTTGCACCTTCGAAAACTCGATTGACGAGAGCGGTAAAGAAAAAGAAGTTTTAAAAAATGAGTGTATTATGGCAGCAAAGGAATTGGGCATTCCCAAGGATCATGTCATGCTGTTGGATTTTCCCTTCAGGCTGTTTCCGAGATACAGACAGGAAATACTTGACACTATGATCACCTTTAGCAGGGAAATAAAACCCAATCTGGTTTTCTGCCCCTCCTCTTATGACACAAACCAGGACCAGCAGGTGATCTGTGAGGAGACTGTACGGGCTTTTAAGAAGACTTCGTCTATCTGGGGCATGGATCAGCCGTGGAGCAACATGAGTTCAAGAACCGATATTTTCGTTGAACTGACTGCGGAACAGTTGGACAAGAAAGTTAAAGCTTTAATGGAATGCAAGTCTCAGTCTTATAAAGATAATTTCAGCGAAGATTATATCAAAGCGGCTGTATTTACCAGGGGTATGACCATAGGGGTAAAATATGCTGAGGCATTTGAGTGTGTGAGGTTATTAGTTTAAATATGCCAAAAAAATTTGAGAGAATCTTAATATTATCCCCGCACACCGACGACGGCGAAGTTTCGGCGGGCGGCACTATTTCCAGGTTTGTGGAGGAAGGAAGGCAAATCTATTATATCGCCTTCTCGTCTTGTGAAAAATCGGTAGCGGAAGGTTATCCCAGGGACATTCTGAAAGAAGAGTGCCTGCGGGCGACCAAAGAACTGGGTATTCCAGGTGAAAACGTGTTTCTGCTTGACTTTGAGGTGCGCATATTTCCAGAGTTAAGGCAGGAGATACTTGAAAGCATGATAGCTTACGGCAAGGATATAAAACCTGATCTGGTTTTATGTCCTTCTTCATATGACACGCATCAGGATCACCATGTTGTATTCACGGAGTGTGTCAGGGCTTTTAAAAGGAGATCGTCAATATGGGGTATGGAACACCCCTGGAATAATATAAGGTTCAGGACTGATATTCTGGTTGAACTGACTCAGGAACAAATCGAAAAAAAGATCCTGGCCTTAAGGAATTACGGCTCCCAGTCTTTCAGGGATTATTTTAAAGAAGAATTCATCTGGGGCTGCGCCTATGACAGAGGGATGAAAACAAATGTTAAATGTGCTGAGGCATTTGAATGTATAAGGACGATCATCTAATAGTTTAAAAAGTATATGGGGGTTACCAGATGAACAGAATGCGCGGACGCAGTGTGCTGGTTACAGGGGGAGCGGGTTTTTTAGGATCGAACATAACCCGCCTGCTGTTAAGCGAGGGCGCGGAAGTTACACTGCTTGACTACTGCGGACCAGGTTATGACAAAAACATTTCGGATATCATTGACCGTGTGGTTTTACTAAGCGGCGATATTAACGACGAGGACACGGTTAAAAATGCGGCGCGCGGCAAGGAAGTTATTGTACATGCCGCCTTTCCCGCAACCCAGTGCGACCGCTCGCTAAAGAACCAGTTTATAGCTACCGGTACCGTCGGACTTTTTAATATCCTGAAGGAAGCACTTGAGCAGCAGGCGCTGGTGATCTACGTCTCATCAATTTCAGTATATGGCAAGCAGTTGTATACTCCCATCGATGAGAAGCACCCGGTAGACCCAACTCTGGTATACGGCGTAACCAAGCTCACCGGTGAATTCTACTGCAGGGTTATGGCCAGAGAGTACGGCCTGAAAACTGTGACACTTCGGTATTCCGACTTATATGGTCCCGGCCTGGGCAGGTCCAACGCGCCTGTGGCTTTTTTGGAGAAAGCGCTGGCCGGACTTCCCTTGCTGGTGCGGGGCGGCGGCAAGCAGGTCCGCTCCTACCTTTTTGTCACCGACGCCGCGCAGGCTGTCCTGCAGGCAATTGAAAACCCTGCCGCACAGGGCATGGTCTTCAATGTGGGCGGCGAAGAAACCATTACAATTATGGACCTGGCTTTAAAAGTGAAAGAGATTACCGGCAGCAGCAGCGAAATCATCTCCGAGGAAGGCTGGGTCGATGAGAGAGAATACCGTATTGACTCCAGCCTGGCAAGGTCAGTACTGGGCTTCTGCCCCGGAGTAGATTTAAATGCAGGGCTTAGAAAGACACTGGCCTGGTTAAAAGGCGGGCGGCAGGCATGACCGTTGTTGCCATTCACCAGCCAAATTTCCTGCCCTGGCAGGGTTATTTTCATAAGCTGCTGAGCAGTGACATCTTCATTTTTCTGGACGATGCTCAATTTCCCAGGGGCAAAAGCTATACATCACGGGTGTCCATAAAGTCGTCAAGCGGACCTTTATGGCTGACGGTGCCGGTAAAAGGCAAAGGAGATCTTTTGCCGATAAAAGACATAATCATGGTTGATACGCCGGATTGGCAAAGGAAGCACCTGAAG
Organism: uncultured Pelotomaculum sp.; assembly: GCA_964543575.1. Lineage (GTDB taxonomy): Bacteria > Bacillota > Desulfotomaculia > Desulfotomaculales > Pelotomaculaceae > Pelotomaculum_B. The sequence continues at coordinate 17,765 of CAZIYV010000032.1, read as the reverse complement.
ACTATAGAAAATTGTTATGCCAAAGCGCCTTTCTTCAAAGAATGCTTTCCAATAATCAAGGAACTTTATCAGACGGATGATCAGGGCCTTTGCAATTTCAATATCAAATTGATCACAAACCTGGCACAGACCTTAGCTTCTTCCACCCGCACTGCCAGGGCTTCAGAAATGGATGTAGATTGCAGCAGCCAGCTGGACCATCTGATTAAGCTGGTAAAGCATGCAGGGGGCACAAAATATCTCACCGGGACAGGGAAGGGCTCAGCGCGTTATCTGGACGAGGAAGCTTTCAGGCGGGAAGGCATAGAGGTATTGTACCAGTCTTTTAGTCACCCCTCATATCAGCAGCTATGGGGGGAGTTTGTTCCCAACCTTTCTATCATAGACCTGCTCTTTAACTGCGGGCCGGCCGCAGGCAAGAAATATCTGTCAGCTGGTTAATTAACCAATAAATTGAATCACATCAGCACGGTCAGGCACAAGGAGTATGTGAAAAAGTTGTAGAAGTAAGATTAGTAGGTATATTTGAGTTGTTTTACATTGTTTAAGAAGAGAAGGACTCAATATATTTTTAGAGAGGTGACCGTGTTGAGAAAAGTTTATTTTTTGTTTTTCACTCTTATTGTGGTTTTTTTAAGCTCAAGTGTTAGTTTTGCCGCTGCCGGTGATGCCCGGATAGTTTTTCAGGTGGGGAAGAGTTCTTACATCGTAGACAACCGGCCGCAGGATATGGATGCCGCGCCGTTCATAGAAAACAGCCGTACTTACGTACCCGTGCGCTATTTGGCTCTGTCTCTGGGTATCCAGAGTGACCGCATTCAGTGGAATCCCGCTAAACAACTGGTAACCCTGAGCGATGGAGACACAACGGTGACATTGGCTATCGGCAGCAGTGTCATATATGTTGATAACAAACCAGTACTCATAGACACGGCTCCATTAATCAGGCAGGGACGTACTTACCTGCCGGCCAGGTATGTTGCGGAGGCTTTCGGGTACCAGGTAGATTGGGATGGCCGCACTCAGAGCATATTAATTGGGCTTCACCTTAATGATAATAAAGCGCCTGAAGTGATCAAAGCAAATATCGACCGAGGCCAGATGCTGCTGTTTCATCAGAATTATGCCATGCAGGAATCCCTGCCCCAGAATATATTTACCTCTTCACCAATTAGACAAATAGAAACCACCATTACCCCCAGATTTGACAATAAATTGATTAATATAACCGCCAAAAAAGGTGATGTTGGCGATACCTATATCTGCGGCTTGTCTCCCCAGCCATCTTCAGTATATAAAATTAAATGCGCATATAACTCAAATAATCAAAACTCAGAAGCGTTTATTAGAATTGGCGGCACGCTTATAGGTATTAATCAAAAAAACAACAAAAATGGCGTGATAGCAGGCTATTATAAGACTGCCAACGGGAACGAACATAAAAGCTTTATCGTATCCGAAGGAGTTAATCTGCCATTTGAGTTAATGGTAACCTGCAATCCTGATACCAGATCAGCGACAATTGTATTTAATGGGAAAGAAATACATTCTATGGAATTGCCGTACTGGGACGCCAGTATCAGAGATCTGCCCTATCCGCCAACTAATCCCGGATTTCTGAAAATCTATCATTATATACCCGTGGAAGCCGCACATTCTTCACTGGACATTTTTGAACTGACCCAGGAAACAAAAAGGCGGTTTATCACTGTGACGTCGCCGGAAAATATACAGCCATTCGGCTTGGACGGACCGCACCCATCCAGCACCGTTAATAATGGTATTGATTATTTAGTAAAAAACAATTTTAATGGAACATTGTGGTTGGATAAAAAATATGAGTGGGCCAAGGATCAGGCAGAGTTTGCATTTATTCAGAAGGTCGTGAAAGAAAAGGGCTGGGAAGTGGGTATCCACTATTCACGAGGGTTGACCGAATTACCATTTGAAGAGGCGACCAAATTGATGAGAGAAGAGTATGAATTTATAAAACAGCACAGCGGTTTTACCCCCACATCATGGTGTTCGCTTCAAAGCAGAGATAATGTAACGCTTGCTGACTGGGCATATAAAAATCTCGGTATGGTTTGGCGAAATGGTTCTTCCGGTATTAGTATTCTCCCCAACGTGGGAAATCTGGACAATGGCACCTGGCTGTGGTGGAATAAATCCATGCAATCGGGTATGGTCCATCCATGTTTTACACATAAGACAGACATTGAGCCGGCGGTCCCCTATTCTATTGATTACAGCAAATTAGTTAAATGGGTAGACAGCTACAAAAAAATGGGGTATGAAATAGCAGGGTTTCATGAATGGTGGAAAATTAACAATAATACTTTATCTGCCACATTCGAGAATATCTATGCTGATGACAGTAAATGTGATTTCACTGCTCATACCAACGGAGAAAAAGCTCTTGTGAATATAGATATCCGAAATGCTAAAAAGCATAAAAAAGTTTTTGATATAACCTTAAACAGAGAAGTTAGTTGGGTTGAAAATGGAGACATGTCCATGACTTTTTATGTTGAGAATGGTCATAAATATAGAATTTCTCTAATTTAGGCGTAAAGGTAAAGTGGTGAAAATTGCACAGCAAAAATCTATTGATCATAGCACACACCTATGCGATGTTTGTGAAAGACCAGGTAGACTTATTGTCTCAATATTTCAATCATGTTTATGTTTTGGTTAGACACAATCCAATCGCGGAAGTATCACGGTTATTTCCGGTTGAATACCTGAAGATGTCGTCTAAGCAAGTCCTGATCGACCTGACCAATAAGCCCCGTAACGTAACCGTAATCCCAACCTCTATCCCTTATCTGCCCACAGATAAGGGTTATAAAGGCCTGGGGGAGAAGCATTTCAAGGCTGCCGCCAGGGCGATCACAGATCATAATATAAAGTTTGATTTAATCCATGCCCATTTCTTGTGGTCGGCGGGATACGCCGGCGCCAGGCTTAAAGAAAAATATAAGGCGCCGTTTGTGGTTACCGCGCATGGGTATGATATTTATGACCTGCCCTTCCGGGATACCCAGTGGCGGGATAGAATAAAATTTGTGCTGAGTAAGGCGGATTGTGTAATTACCGTGAGCGGCAGAAACTCGGCGTGTATAAGAGAAATAAACGAAAATACTAACGTTAAAATCATTCCTAACGGTTTCAGGAATGATTTGTTCTATCCGAGAGATATGAACGATTGCAGGAGAGGGCTGGGTTTGCCCAGTGACCGCAGGATCCTGGTAACTGTGGGCAATCTTAAAAAAGTAAAAGGGCACACCTATCTGATAGGAAGTATTGGGGAAATAGTTAAGAGGGGCTGGGATGTCCTGTGTGTAATAGTGGGCAGCGGCCAGTTGAAGCAGGCACTGCAGACACAAATAGAAAAAGAAAAATTGGCAAGCCATATTGTTTTAGCGGGCGCCAGGTCTCATAACGAAATTCCCCTGTGGATTAACGCTGCCGACATTTTCGTCTTGCCCAGCCTTGATGAAGGAAACCCGACTGTGATGTTTGAATCCTTAAGCTGCGGGAAGCCTTTTGTGGGTACCAAGGTGGGCGGCATACCGGATGTGATCAGGTCTGAAAAATACGGACGTCTTTGTGAACCGGGTAATATTGAAGAACTGGCTGAAAAAATCATAACCGCACTGGATCAACAATGGGACCGGCAAGAAATAATTGACTATGCGAAACGCTACAGCTGGAACCATATTACAAAAGAAATCCTGGATGTTTACCGGTTCATATAGATGGAAAGCAGGGGCATATTTGTGAAAAAATCAGATTTCGCTTCATATGTGTTAGCCATCTGCGGCCTGACCGGTGTTTTGTTAAATCTGGCTATTCTCATCAGTACCAGGCCGCAGGGGTATAACGTCAACATGTACGGACAAATGCCTTCGCAATACTGGATGATACTGTTTACGACATATCTTTTGGGTACAACTTTGATTTTATCAACCACAAGGGACAGTTTTAAAAAAATTGGTGTGGGGATACTTGGATTAAACTATGTTGTTTTTTTGCTGTTTCCCCATATTCTTGGCTATTACGTCTTAAGCAGACATGATGATATTTCATATCTATCGCATATTATTTTTGTTCTTAAAACAGGTCACATCAATATAGAGGATATTTATCCGGCTGTCCATATTTTCTATGCTCAAGTTTCCATTATGACGGGTATGGAGCCGGACACACTGGCAATGCTTTTGCCGGCCTTCTTCTCCTTTGTTTTTGTAAGCGGTATTTTGGTTTTCTCGAAGATATTTATTAAAGAAAAAGGTTTTATATATATGCTCGTGCCGGTAGCTCTAATCTTTTATTTAAGGTACATGCATTTTTCATTAGCCCCACATTACTGTTTTTATGTTTTTATGCCGGCATTTCTTTATGTTTTGTACCATTATCTATCTGATACGAAAAACGTTTTTCAATGGTACATGCTATCCATTATTTTTATATTGATCATTCCTATGGGACATCCTTTTATATCCATATTCGTTATATTCGTTCTGACAATTTTATCACTGGTAAAAAGAGTTTTTAAAATGGATTTGCGATATCCTGGTAACCTGCTGGTTATATTGGTAATTATGACTTTTGCCTGGTTTGTAAACTGCTTTTACCTGCTTAAAAGCTTCAAGTCGCTGTACACATCTTTTGTGCAGCATGTTATCTCACCTGTGGCCAAACAGGGTGCTAATTTAGTATCAAAGGTTACCACACTGGTATCACCAACAGACCTGTTAATAACGGCAATATTTTTATATGCTCGATATTTAATTCCATTTATGATTATATTTTTAGCGTTTGTCCTGGTGTTTATGGATAAAAAAGGCAAACTGCCTTTGAAAAAAGAATATAAATATTTGTTGGCGTGTTTTATAGTTTTTGGCGTGGCAGACGCATTTTTTGTGCTTAACCCCTTTCTCAGTCATACTGTGATCAGAGTAACTACGCTCAACTATTTTGTTTACCCCATGATACCTCTGCTGGCGCTGTCATTGTACCTGCTCTTTTTAAGGAAACAATCCAAGGTTTATTCGGTTTTGGTAGCTGCTTGCTTAACACTCACTTTTAGTCTGAGCGCATACGGAGCTATGCCGTCACCTAAAATTTTTGATGCGAATTCCTGCGTTGTGTACAATGAAGTGGCAGGTATGAGCTGGTTATTCGAAAAAAAGGACCAAAGCCCTATTATTGCTGTCCTGGATCCGCAAGCGGGCGCCAGGTTTTGTGACCTATTTTTTGGTTGGACTGAAAAAAGAACCAGGCAAGATGTTGAAAATTACGCAGTGCCTGATCATTTTAACTACCAGGGAAGCAGTCAGTTTAACCTAAAAGGCCGGTATATATTGATAATGGGCTGGGCTGAAAATTTATATACGGATGTTTTAGTGTACACCAATGTGAATAAAGACATATTCACAAGATTTACAACAGAAGATTTCAGCAGGTTTAGAGGCGACTCTAACGTCGATAAGATATATAACAGCCTGAACATAGAAGTTTATAAATCGTAATTTTTAAATAAAACAACAATGTAGGTTCGATTTCAATCGAACACGCGCGTTAGCGCTGAAATGTTTGAGTCCATTGTAACATTTGTGCGAATAAATTCGCACCTACATATATATAGCCTTAACGTTATTTTATTTGCGAAGATTATGCCAAATGTTTGCTGTTATATGGTAAAGATCAGGATAAAAGCCTGAAATGCCTGATCTGAAACTGTTAAAATCTTCATATCCGGAAACGCGTGGGAGCTCAAAAGGATTTGACTTATTATTAACCAATTTCCCGCCAACAACGGCTGCGTACATATAACCGCTTTTTTTCACTATCTCACTCAGTTCTCCTGAAAAATCTCCATTGGGATAAGAAAAGGACAAAACATGGGCCTGCAGCTCTTCTTCTATTATTTTCTTTGATAGAACGATCTCATTTTCCGCCTGGGGCAGTGCCAGATTGGTAAGATTCGCGTGGGTGACCCCGTGCGCTCCCAATTCTATCCCTCCGGCCTGCATTTGTTTGACCTCCTGCCAGGTAAGAAAAAGATTTTTGGCTGTGCCTGGCGGTATAACCACCCCGGCAGACTTTGCCAGATTATCGATTAACTCCTGTTTATCAACTTCCCGCCAGGTTTTCAAGGTTTTTCGTATATGGGCGATAGCCTGCCTTTTTTTAGGGCGGCTGGAGAAATCGAGAGATCCAATCTGAGGGAGTTCCAGGGCTTTGAGGCTGGTGTGTTCAACAAGATAGCTTACCTTGTCCCACCAGAAAAGTTCATCCTTTTCGATATGTCCGGCAGTCAGGTAGATAGTGGCCGGCAGTCCATACTTTTTCAGCAGGGGGTAAGCGTGAAGGTAATTGTCCTTATACCCGTCGTCAAAGGTAATAGCCGCTGTTTTTTCAGGCAGCGGCTGGCTCTCAATCAAACTTTGGGCGATCTCGCGCAGAGGTAAAACTTTGAAATTTTGGGCCAGGTAGCGCAGGTGGCGCTCAAAAGCAGCGGGGTCGACAGGGACCGAAGACCAGTTGTCTTCCCGCGGACCGACGCGGTGATATAACAAGATCACTGCCTGTGAGCCGGTGAGGCGCCGCCGGACAAAACCATATAAGTCCAGAAAGCCGGAACGGTTGGCTATGAGGGCTATACCTGTTTTATAGTTCATTGACGCTGCCTTCTTCTATGTTTTCGTGTTTATGCTTCCGCAGCAGGCCTTCCTTGCCGAATAGTGACAGCAATATTCCCAAAAGGAGCGCTAGGTGGGTAAGCATCCAGGCATAACCGAAACCGGTGATGCCGTACCTTATCATAAAGAAATAGCTTAGGCCCAAGAGCAGCACGAACCTGGCCAGATTGATAGCTATGACTCTGTTGACGCGCATCCTGACGTTCTGCAGGGGAATAAATAAAAAATATGCCACTACAATAAGGCTTGACAGGACCAGGATCCTTAATAATTGCTCCGCTTCGGCGTAGTTCCTGCCAAAAAAGCTCAGCACGTAGCCGCCCAATAAATAGATGATAATCACGGCCGGGACTAATACGGCATAGACAGCTATAACTGACTTGGTTAAACTCTTCCTCAGGTTTTCGCCGTGGCTGCCCTCCACGAATAATGATGTGCCTATTGCATCTGGAATGATTAACACCATGTTGCCAACGGCGAAAGCAATGTAAAATTGCGCGGCCGGCGCTTCCCCTAAAAGATTTACGATCAGAATGGGCAGTAAGAGGGTTGGCGCCACATAAAGCACCTCAGCGACGTAATTGCCCGAGGAAAACACTAAGGAGTCTTTGACGAACTGCCTGTCCAGTTGAAAGTTAAGGCCGATGTATTTGTTTAAGCGCAGCAAACCAAACAGGGAAGAGATGATATAGGCCAATCCGACCGCGCCAAAGATGCCCATGCTTTTTAAAGCTATAAAAGGGAGAAGCAGGGGGATTCTTACTGCCATAAGTATATTTTGCCAGAAGTAATCAACGCCTTTCCTGATTGCTAAAAAGGCGTTGCTGGTCACCAGGGCTAAAGAGTTCATAACGGCAAAAAACAAAAAAATAACGCTGTATAGCAGGCTGTGTTCATATTTAAGGATGGTCGGAAACAGCATCGTACCTAGGATATATAATAATCCTATCAAAAAGGAAGATATGGTTGTGATAATCAGGCAGGTATTCAGTACTTTGCTTTTTTCAATAATTGGCATAAACCTGATTAACGAAGAATTAAAACCGAGGGTTGAAAACAATCTGACCAGGTCCAGGCTGGACAGTAAGGCCACCGATAGCCCAACGATTTCAATTGGATATAATCGCGCGGCAAATAACCAGAATAAAAACCCCGCACCGGTGTTGAGTACCCGGCTCACTACCAGGAAAAAAGAATTTTTATACAGGGGGTCATTTAGATGCTCTTTCAATTTGGGTATGTTTAATTCCAGCATTTTGCCTCTTAAATTAAGTCTAAAATTTTATTTGTCTTTTCCTATTATCGGATCTAATATACCCAAATATTTAGGCCAGGTTTGTTCCTTTTGTAGAAATTAACCGTGGGATGTTTATTTCCTGCTTTAATAAGTGAATAAATGAGTTTGTGCGACAAAAAAAGCTGACTTTTGAAGTCAGCCTCTTTCTTGCTTTATGGCTTTTATATGAAGCGCAACCCGTTGGCGTCTTTAGCGATATTATCTTTTATTATTATGGTTGGCCCACCCGGGGACACTTCGATCGGGTCTTTCGTATTTATAATAATGTTTTGCTGTACTGTGCAGTCGCTGGGTGATAAACAGGATATAGCTCCTTTGACAATGTTCCCTGAAATCTGAACGTTCGGGCAATCGACAGATACTGATTCCCAGCGAGTTTCCGTCACTGTATTATTCTTTACCACCCGCTGCATGTTGTCGCCGTGCAGTACAATGCCCATGTTGCATTTTACCAGGATATTATCGGCAATTTCAGTCACACCGTTTCTAAGCTGAATCCCCTTGCCGGAATTGTAAATTACGTTGTTATTTATGTTTACAGGTCCTTTCGTTGGAGCGTGAGTATTAATAGCTTCTTCTGTCATATTCTCAAAATAATTATTTCTTATAGTCATGTTTAAAGGATATTGGTCCGGTGTCGGGTCGCCTTCTATACATCCTGTGGTTACTCCATGCCTGCCCAGTCTGACGAAGAAGTTGTTTTGGACGTAGATATTGTTGCATTGGTTGGCTATGGCAACCCCGTACCCCAACTCGGTTTTAAACACATTGTCAAAAACGCAGTTTTCCACAGTACTGTCTTCGCAATGTATAAGTCTGATAGCCGCATAACCAATGTCACGCATTTTTGAATTGGTAAATCTGAAATTGCTCGTATAGTTAACGTCTATAATCGCTGGCTCTGACTCAATACCAGGACCGACAAACTCCATACCGGTTATAATTATGTTGCTGACGAGTGAGCTGCTGGAACCGTTTGGATTAATATTAAAAACAGTTGATACTGTTGCCTGTGAACAGTTTATTATAGTGCCTGGTTCGCCAACAAGGGTAAGCTCTTTGTCAATGGTTACAGGTCCGCTTATCTTGTAGTTGCCGGCCGGGAAGAATAAAGTGCTCTTTGCTGGGACCGTATTTAGAAATGCTTGTAACTTTACTGTTTCATCAGTAATGCCGTCTCCTGTTATGCCAAAAAGTCTTACATTGTATGCGCTTTCGGCAACTGATGGTTGTGCTTGTATAGCCCAGGACTGGTAGGCTTGTTGAGCGTTTGCCAGCTTAACATTCGCGTCACTGAAAGCTGCGTCGGCTTTTACTCCGGCGGCGGCCAGAATCGCTGCCGGGTCAGTGGGAGTAGTAGTATCTGTTGTAGGTGCAGTGTTTGTCTCAGGAGTAGTAGTATCCGTCGTAGGCGTAGTGTTTGTCGCAGGAGTGGTAGTATCTGTCGTCGGCGTAGTGTTTGTCGCAGGAGTGGTAGTATCTGTCGTCGGCGTAATGTTTGTCGCAGGAGTGGTAGTATCTGTCGTCGGCGTAATGTTTGTCACTGGTGTGATATTTGTCACAGGGGTAACATCTGCCACAGGTGCGTTCGTGGTAAAGCCAAAACTATAATTCGCCCGCATTTTATTGCCGCTTGCATCTTTGAGCGCTCCAGCCGGTATTGTTACTGTATAGTAAGTGCCAGTACCAAGAAATCTATTTGGGTTTATTATCAGTGTGCTGCCGCTTATATTTTTCATGAAGGCAACCGGATTGCCGCCGGCATCCAGTACACTGATACTGTTATAAGTGGCTTTTGCTCCCGGTAATACTTTTTCACTGAATCTTATTGTAATGTTATTTCCTATTGGAAAGTTATAAGCGCCCGAAGCCGGGGATGTGCTTAAAATGTATGGTGGTGTTCTGTCTGTGGCTGCGGCTGAATTCTTCACCGGCATCAAAGCCAGCAGTGAGGTAAGAAACATCAGGTTGAGGACCAGCCAGCACAATCTTTGTTTTAAACGGTAGTTTTTGAACATTAGGCAAACCTCCTATAATACTTACCCTTTTTGTAGGGCGGGTAATTAAAAAACCCGCCTTTTGAGCAGGTTGCCTTTTGTCCCAAATAAAAACAAGACAAACAACTCCAGGCAACCCAGCCGCCATAGCTTTTTGAGCTTTAGGCCTGTAGGCTTTGCGTCCCCACCTTTCGGTGAGTTTGCCCTTGACAAGAATCGATATGCAGTTGTAAAATAAAAAACCTGCCTTTGGGGCAGGTTGCTTGTAAGATAATCTAAAGTAACTATATGTTAGTCACTTTAAAAATATTTACTCCGGCAACCCAGCCACCGTTGCTTCTCAGCTTTAGGTCTGTAGGCTTTGCGTCCCCACCTTTCGGTGAGTTTGCCTTTATTCATGAGTCTGTTTAATGTTATTGTAATTGAAAGATATGTAAAATAAAATAAGACGAATGTCCTATTTTCTTGTGACAAAAGTCCTATTTTAAAAATAATGTATAAATTTTTTTTTTGTAGGTGCGAATTCATTCGCACAAATGTTACAATGTCCTCAAACAAGTTCGGCGCTAAACGCCGTGTTCGATTGAAACCGAACCTCGCTGGTTTTGTCTAAATTAATAATAGGAGCAATTATATTGTTTTATGCAACCACAAAAAAGTAGTCGCCTTGGATATGATTTGCACATAATTATAATAATCTCTATCGCTTTAGCTATTATTATTTTTATCGGTGATAATAAATGGCTGTACCATGTTAAAGCTATGCTTGGTCTGCTGTATTCTTTTTTGTTCCCTGGTTATGCGCTAACAGCCGTTTTCTTCACTAAAAAAGGAGATCTGGAAATTCTTGAAAGATTAACGTTAAGTTGTATCCTAAGCATTGTTATGATCATGCTGATCGGGTTTGTGTTAAACTATTCCCCCTGGGGTATCAAGATGGCATCTGTAGTAATTGTAAATACTGTCTTTACCATTGGGATGTCTGGGTTAGCACTTTACAGGAGAGAGAAACTGCAGCCTTCAGAAAGGCACACCCCTGTTTTTACAGTTAGCTTATCTGGTTTAAAGGGTAGCATATTGCTTAAAAAAGTATTGTTTTGCTTGGTTTTATTAGGTTTTATTGCTTCGGGGGGCAGCATTTTTTATATAATGATAGCTCCTAAGCCGGTGGAAGATTTTACAGAGTTCTATATACTTGGAGAGAACGGCAAAGCTGATGATTACCCCAAGTCTCTGGCTATTGGAGAGCATGGGAAAGTAATCATCGGCATAGCTAACCATGAAAACAGGACAGCAACATATAACATTCAGGTCAATATGGGTGGCTACAAAAAGTCGGTGATCGGCCCCATTACGCTTATGGACGGACAAACATGGGAGAATAATGTGGAATTCTTCGCTCATGAGCCCCATGAGAAGGTGAAAGTGGAATTTCTGCTTTTTCGGGAAGAAATAGTTGATGAGGGGTTTGCAAATAAATATGCTCAATTTTACAAGCTGAAGGAAAAGTTACTGTCTGCCATAATAGATGTCCCGATACCGGAAGAAAAAGAAGACCGGCTTTACCGGTCATTGTATCTATGGGTAAACATTCATAAATAGACACAGATAAACTAGATTGGCTTAAGTCCCTCCGAATTTTCAACGAAATTGCTTTCCATAATAATGGTTGGATCCGCTGGAGTCAGTTCGATTGGTTGCGAATCCCTTCTTATGTAATTCCCTTTAATCAAGATGCTGCTGGATGATATACAGGCGATCGGGCCTTCAATGTTGTTATTGATAATCTGGACATTCGAACATTTAACATATATGGCCTCCCAGCGGTTGTTTATTAAAGTATTGTTTTTAATCAAATGCGGCATGTTATCACTGTGCAAAACAATCCCCATGTTGCAGCCTGACATGATATTGCCGGTTATCTCAGTAGAACCGCTTAGCTGCCGTACCCCTTTGTTGCAGTTGTCGAATACGTTATCGCTGATGGTTATCTGCCCTGCGGTTGACCTGACATTAATAGACCCATCGGTTATGTTCTGGAAATAATTGTTGCTTATAAACACATTTCTGGGTAATTGGTCTGGCGTAGGATTGGCTTCTTTGCTGCCTATGGTGATGCCGTGTCTGCCTTTCATAGCAAAGAAGCAGTCGCGTATATAGATGTTGTCACACTTGTTTAATATTGTAACACCATATCCCAGTTTGGTATGATATATGTTGTCAAATACACATTTATCAACTAGACAGTTCGAACTATTCTCAAAAAGTATAGCAGCATATCCGCAATCACGAATTTTTAAGTTGGTAAATTTAGCATTTTGAACATTCTTGGCATATAAGAGTGAAGGTTCCGATTCAATACCAGGTCCGATAAATTCAATACCGGTAATCGTGATATTATTAAGACATGACTCAGACGAGCCCTGAGGATTTACTTGAAAAACTGAGCTGCTGGTTGATGCGGAACAGTCAAAAACTGTATTGGGCTCGCCGCAGATGGTCAGTTCCCTGGACAGGTAAACTGGTCCATTGATTTTGTAAACTCCCGCCGGGAAAAATACAGTGCTTTTTTCCGGAACCGAGTTCAGGATCGCCTGTACTGCCGCCGTGTCGTTAGTTGACCCGTCACCCTTTATATTGTATGTTCTGACATTAAAAGCATTCTCATATAGCGAGGACTGGTAGGGAATGGCCCAGGATTGGTAAGCTTGCCTCATAAAATCTAATTTCAAACCTACATTTTGAAAAGCGTCCTTGGCTCTTTTAGTAATAGCTTCCTGGCTGAAGTCAGGTAATTTATCCTCAACAATAGTATTAGATTTGTCAGTCTGTACTGTTTGATTATGAGTAGGTAAGTTTTGGGCAATTAAGTAACCGCCTGCTTCCAACAGAATACAAAAGGCTAATACAGTTAACCATATGGAACTTTTTTTCTTTTTGCCTTCATTTTGCATGTTAATCTCCCTTTACTTATGCATAAATTACAAAGAACTTACGAATAGTTAACAGAATAATAACATATAGGTTTTCAATTGTAAATATACTGTAAATTGTACAACCAATAATACTAAGGTAGCCTGTATGCTGCTTGACTTTCGCAACCAGTTTGGAAAAGAAATATCACTTCTTCTCTGAATTATTAACTAAAAACTGGTATAGTTTCAACATCATACTATAAGTATTCGAATAATATTTATAATAGTTAAAACGTTCTACAATGTCACCACCAAAAGAAAGTTTAAAGGAATTTATTCCTTTTTTGCCATCATCACTTTCCGTTTCTTCTTCGGGCCAAAGCCCTCCCAAGTCAAATTCGTTATATCCATTCTGCTTCGCGTATTTTATGGTCTCCCAAAAGATAAGCCTATTTGCATAGCCAATAATCTTTGCTTTTTCTTTTTCTGTAAATAACCTTTTTGTAGCGCTTAACCAATATGTTATATTAGTGTCGTGTATAAAGAAAATGTTTTCACATAATATCTCGTTGTTGTATTCAGCAACAAACATAATGCCATGCTTTTTAATTAATTCTAGTTTCGTAAATCCGATGCCGAGAAAAGGATAGAAACCTTTCCCCTTTCTAAATTCTTTATGCAACTTATAAAAATGATTGAAATCATTCCCAATACTTATTTTTATGCCCATATCACCAGCACGTTTTATATACCGCCTATTAGTTTGATTGAATTTAGACCATATTTCGCTGAGATCCTGAGATAAATCTATAACTGATGTCCTTTTTTGTTCCTGTATGAAGTTGGGATTATTAATAATATTTTTACAATAAATAAATTTAGCATAAGCACAATCTGTAAGATCAAAGAGGGTGTCAGAAAAATGAACTTCTTTTATTTTGAAGAATAAATATCTTTTTTCTGTTATTAACAAAGCTTCACCCGCTTAATTCAATTATTTGTGAATTTATGGATATTAATCTTCGACAAGTTGTTGGATTTTCCTTCATTTACCTCCAAATAAAATGTAGCAATATGCCGGTTGTATTTTGCTGGCATAAAAGAAATTTTTGGTTTTAGGCGCAGGAAAAATGAGAAAAATGACGAAATACAATTAAACTATTTAAACCTGGAGGGTTTTATGGCTGAGCAGGAATCCCGGGTAGAGGTTGAGATCTTTGGTGAATACTATACCCTGAAAGGGGATGGCACCAAAGAAGAGATGATAGCGCTGGCCCAGTTCGTTAATCGTAAGATGAAACAACTAGCAGACCGTAACAACCGGTTGTCAAAATCACAGACAGCGGTATTGGCGGCGCTGAACATTGCAGACGAATTAAAAAGGCTGCGGGAAGAACATGAAAGCCTGGTTAGAATGCTGGAGCCTGAAAAAAAGGATAGCAAAAAGAACTCATGAATGAGAATTCATGAGTTCTTTAATGTGGGGAATATTAGTTTTTAAGGGGCTGTTGACTGGATGAAAAATGAGGAAGTGGCCTGGGTATTTCATGAGCTGGCTGATTTGCTGGAGTTCAAGGGGGAAGATTTTTTTAAGATCCGTGCTTACAAAAACGCTTCTAAAATTTTGGCCGGCCTTGATGAACCGCTGGAAGAGATCCGGCAAAGAGGGGGACTGGCCAAAATACCGGGTATCGGCAAGAATATCGCCGCCAAGATTGATGAGCTCCTTGCCACCGGCCGGCTGAAAAAGATGGAAGAGCTTTTAAAAGAGATCCCGCCGGGGCTTCTGGATATTATGTCCCTGCCCGGGATCGGCCCGAAAAGGGCTGGCCTGCTCGTGGAAAACCTGGGAATTACCAGCCTTGAGGAATTGTCCAGGGCGGCCAGGCAAGGCCGGGTAAGGGGACTTCCTGGGCTGGGCGGCAAAGTTGAAAAAGACATTATCAGATCTATTGAAGTGCGGGAAGACAGGGGCGAGCGTATCCTGTTAGCCATGGCCAGGGATTTGGCCGCTGAGTTCGTCTCATTTTTAAGGAAGCTGCCGGGAGTGGCCAGGGTTGAGGCCGGGGGAAGTATGCGCCGCTGGCGGGAGACTGCCGGTGACATCGATCTGGTGGTCGCGGCCGGTGACCCGCGGCAGGTGATTGAGGTGGCCGCAAGATGTCCCATGGTTATAGGAGTGCTGGAAACAAACGCACGCAGGATCCGCTTGCAGGCCCACTGGGGCATAGTCGTGGACCTGCAGGTCGTGCCGGAAGAGCATTTTGCCCTGGCCTTGTTTTTAAACACCGGAAGTCATGCGCACCTCCAGCGCTTGCAGCCACTGCTGGCGGGCACGGGTGTCAATTTTGATCCTTCATCACTGCTAGAAAACGAGGCTTTCAGTGATGAGCGGGAGATTTACGCCAGACTGGGTTTGCCATTTATTCCTCCCGAACTGAGGGAGGACCGTGGTGAGTTGGAGGCCGCCGCGGCCAACAGCCTGCCCCGCCTGGTTGAGCTGGGTGATATAAAAGGAGACCTGCATATGCACACCGTCTGGAGTGACGGAATCTGCACCATAGAGCAGGTGGCAAAACGCGCCAGGGAGAAGGGTTACGAATATATCGCGCTGACAGATCACTCCCAGTCTCTTAAAATTGCCAGGGGGCTTTCCCTGGAAAGGCTGAAAGAACAGCACCGGGAAATCCGGTCGCTCAATGAAAAAATGGATGATATCCGCCTCCTTACTGGGATTGAGGTTGATATCCTGCCCAGGGGCGGCCTGGACTGCCCCGATGAAATCCTGGAGGAGGCAGACCTGGTAGTCGCCTCGGTGCACAGCGCTTTTAAACAGGACCGGGAAACCATGACCGCCCGGATCATATCCGCGGTGGAAAATAAAAACGTTGATATTATCGGGCACCTGACCGGCAGGCTGATCGCCCAGCGGGAGGGATACGCCGTTGATGTGGAGAGGGTGTTGGAAGCGGCTGCCAGCTGTGGTACTATATTAGAGATAAATTCTTCCCCGGACCGCCTGGATTTAAATGACCTGAACGCCCGCAGGGCCAGGGACATGGGCATAAAGATAGCCGTGAACACTGACGCCCACGACCTTAGAAGAATGGAGGAGATGATCTACGGTGTGTCGGTGGCGCGGCGGGCCTGGTTGGAACCGGATGATGTTGTCAATACTATGCCGGTGGAAAAACTGGTGAAATATTTGAGGAACAGATAAAAGCAGGTGTTTTGAGATTGCCGCAAAAATTGCCGCCTCTTGAATGTCTGGCAGGCGGGAAGGAGATCCTGCCCCGCTCTTTTTATGCCAGGGATACTGTGACTGTGGCCAGGGAACTGCTCGGCGGCATCCTGGTCAGTGAGCATCCTGAGGGGATCTGTGCCGGCAGGATCGTGGAAACTGAGGCGTACCTGCAGGGGGACCCCGCCTGCCACGCCTCGCGCGGCATGACCCCACGCAACAGGGTGATGTTTGGTCCGCCGGGACATGCTTATGTTTATTTCATATATGGGATGTACTACTGCTTTAATGCCGTCACCGCTGCTGAAGGAGTGGGGGAAGCTGTTCTGATCCGGGCGCTCGAACCACTGGCAGGGACCCATTTAATGCGTGCCAGGCGGGGCCGGGAAAGGCTGGCCGAGCTGTGCGGCGGACCGGCCAGGCTGGTGCAGGCGCTGGGCATAACCCGCCAGCACAACGGAGCCGACCTTATCGGCGGCGCCCTGTATGTGTGCGGAGGCGGCAGCCCGGGGGAAAGAATTGTAACCACAACCCGGATCGGCATCAAGGCGGGCGGGCAGCTGCCTCTGCGTTTCTACCTCGAGGAAAACACCTATGTGTCAAGAAAGTAGCAAACGGGGACCGGGCAAACGGGGACGGTTCTAACGGGCAAACGGGGACGGTTCTTGCGTTGCCCAAAGGCAACTGGGGACGGTTCTGGTTTGCCAGCCAGTTTTCTACCCCATGAGGGGGATTGTTCGGATAAATCCGAACCTACAGTTTGAGACGTGGGAGATGGGACGTGGGACGTAAGAAGATGTAGGTGCGACTTTAGTCGCACAAAGGTGAGACAGGGGTGAGACAAGAGAACCGTCCCCCTGTCTCAAAACATACGAGTGTACATAGAAAGGAGAAGATAAAACATGAAAATAAAAGAGATATACCAGCTGGCTATTGGTAAGGGTATAGGTAAGGACCCGCGCTCACCGGAGGCGGTGCAAAAGCTTTTAGAGAAAGAAAAGAAGCTTTACAATGACATGAAGGAAGACGAAAAAAAAGAATTTGATCTGGACAGGTTGTTCAACCCTTATGGTGACACCAGGGTCCTCTTCGGTAATCCTGAGCAGGAGGTTGCCAGGGTGCTGTCGGGAGTAGATATGGAAACCGGTGAGGTGCTCCTGGCGGACCGGGTTTCGCAGCGCGGCGATAAAATCGACCTGATCATAGCTCACCACCCGGAAGGCAAAGCCTTGTCCGCTCTCTACCGGGTAATGAGTCTGCAGGAGGATATACTGGCCAAGTTCGGTGTGCCGATCAACGTTGCTGAAGGGATCATGGCCTCCCGGATCAGTGAAGTCAAACGGGGTCTGATGCCTTTAAACCACAACCGTGCGGTGGACGCGGCCAGGCTCCTGGGTATTCCCATAATGTGCGTGCACACACCGGCCGATAACCTGGTCAATGATTTTGTCCAGAGCAAGATGGACGCTCAGAAGCCCGAGACGCTGGGCGACGTGGTGAAAATGTTAAAAGAGATCCCTGAATACGCCGAGGCGGTGCAATATAACGCCGGACCGGCAATCGTCCTGGGCAGCAAGGAAAGACGGGCCGGCAAGATCATGGTGG
>CAZIYV010000031.1:0-28206 GCA_964543575.1 uncultured Pelotomaculum sp. | reverse complement strand
AGGGAGTGTTGAAGATGATGATTTCTATCGCCTGCGGCATGCCTATGGAGAAACTTGCGGATTTTGCCATGGGAGACACTAATAAGGATTACTGTGTACACTGCGCCCGCCAGGATGGAACAATGCAGTCCTATGAGGAGAAACTGGATTCAATGGCTAACTTTATAGTTAAAACCCAGGGACTGGATAAGCAGGCCGCCCTGAAAGCAGCCAAGGGAATGATGGCTCAGCTGCCCGCTTGGAAAAAATAACCCTGTAGATAACGGACCCAAACGGTCAGATCAAAACCATTCCGAGTCGGGTCCGGCGCCAGCGTTCTTAGAAAAGAGATACGGCGGAAGTCCTTTGTTTTCGTGACTTCCGCCGCCCATTATAATCGCTGTCAGGTTTGTGTATTTTTTTGCCCCAAACGGGCATTGACTTCCTCCAAAAACTCCCGGGTATTGACTATTCTCTTTTCCCCTTCCGCCAGTAAGGCCAAATCTTTGGTCATGATCCCCTCTTCTATGGTGTCCACGGCTGCTTGCTCCAAATCACAGGCAAATTGCACTAAACTGCTGGCGCCGTCCAGTTCGCCTCTTTTTCTCAGTGCCCCTGTCCAGGCAAATAAAGTGGCCACCGGGTTGGTTGAGGTTTCTTCACCTTTTAAATACTGATAATAATGCCTGGTCACCGTCCCGTGGGCAGCCTCGAACTCATAATAACCATCGGGCGAAACCAAAACCGACGTCATCATGGCCAGGCTGCCGAAAGCGGTGGCCACCATGTCCGACATCACGTCGCCGTCATAGTTTTTACAAGCCCAGATAAAGCCGCCCGGACTGCGGATCACCCTGGCCACGGCGTCATCAATCAACGTGTAAAAGTATTCTATTCCCGCTGCCGAAAACTTCTCTTGATACTCTCTGGTATAGACGTCTTGAAAGACATCTTTGAAGCTATGGTCGTATTTTTTGGAAATGGTGTCCTTTGTGGCAAACCACAAATCCTGCTTTTGGTCCAGCGCGTAGTTGAAGCAGGACCTGGCGAAGCTCTCAATGGACTTGTCCAGATTGTGCATGGCCATGACAATGCCGGAGGCGGCAAAATCATTGATGACCTCCCTGGACACCTGCCCATCTTCACCAGTAAAAACTAATTCCGCCTTACCTTTTGTGGCAATCTTCATTTCAACACCCTTGTAAATATCGCCGTAAGCGTGTCTGGCAATGGTGATGGGCTTTTCCCAGGTTTTTACAAAGGGCTTGATTTTTTTAACAATTATTGGAGTACGGAAAACCGTACCGTCCAAAATTGCTCTGATCGTCCCATTGGGGCTTTTCCACATCTGCTTCAGATCATATTCCTTTACCCTCTGGGCATTGGGGGTAATGGTGGCGCATTTGACTGCCACACCATATTTTTTGGTGGCCTCCGCAGCTTCTACTGTAATCCGGTCATCTGTTTCATCCCTTTTTTTAAGTCCCAGGTCAAAGTACACTGTTTTTAAGTCAATATAAGGTGTTAGTAAAATGTCTTTGATCTGCTGCCAGATTACCCTGGCCATTTCATCGCCGTCCATCTCTACCAACGGAACTTCCATTTGAATTTTTTCTGCCATGTAATTCGTCTCCCTTTGCAAATCTAATTCCACATTACTACTTAAAGGGCAAAAAAACATCCCCCCGGAAGCGAAAAGGGAACGGTTCTCCGGGCCGCAGGCAATTATACGCGACGAAGCGGGTCCGTCCCAATTTTTTCAAACGTCAAGCTGTGCCCAATTATGGCTCTGGATTCTTAACCAAAGTTAAATCCGCCGTATTTTCTGAAATGCGCCGCCAGTCCCCCGTCGTTAAGGATCTTGATCATAACTTTTGGCAGAGGCTTGATTGGTATAACAACACCCCTGGTCTTATTGGTAATCTGACCCGCCTCAAGATCCACGTTCAGTTCATCGCCCGGTTCGATCAGATCGGTGTCGCACTCCACTACGGGCAGGCCGGTATTAATAGCGTTGCGATAGAAAATACGGGCAAATGATTTGGCCAGGACCGCTCCCACATCAGCGTACTTAATAGCCAGGGGGGCCTGTTCCCTGGACGAACCGCAGCCAAAATTTGTGCCGGCCACGATGAAATCTCCTGTGCTGACTTTTCCGTAGAAGTCAGGGTCAAGGTCCTCCATAACGTGCTTGGCCAGTTCTTTCATATCCAGGGTTTTAAACTTGTACTTTCCTGAAATAATGTAGTCGGTATTGACGTCATTGCCAAACTTATGAACTTTACCGCTGAACTGCATAAAAACACCTGCTTTTTATGTTTTAGTAAGGAATTCAGTAGCCGTTAATCTTTATTCTGTCTACTGACTTCTGAATTCTGAATTCCCAGGTCTTTTAAATAAACTCCCGCGGGTCGGTGATTTTGCCGGTTACAGCACTGGCCGCAACAGAAGCTGGTGAGGCCAGGTATATATCCGCGTTGGAATTGCCCATGCGGCCCTTGAAGTTGCGGTTGGCTGTGGAAATAACCGTTTCACCGTCCGAAGGCACACCGTTGTGCGTCCCGACGCAGGGGCCACAGCCAGGTGTAACCACAGCCGCGCCGGCCTGGACCAGGGTTTGAATTATTCCTTCTGCCATGGCGTCTAAATAAACCTGGCGAGAGGCGGGCGCAACAATCAGTCGCACATCCCGGTGTACGCCGCGTCCGCCCAGGATGCCTGCGGCTATTTTCAAATCTTCCAAACGGCCGTTGGTACAGGTACCGATCAGCGCCTGCTGCACGGGCTTGCCGGCCACCTGGCTGAGAGGCGCCACGTTGTCCACCCGGTGAGGGCTGGCCACCTGCGGCTCAAGCCGCGCAACATCGTACTCCAGCACCCTGGCGTAAGAAGCGTCCGCATCGGCGCTTACCGGCTGAAACTCCCTGTCTGTAAACCGCTTCAGCCAGGTCGCTGTTTTTTCATCCGCTTCCATTAAACCGGCCTTGGCGCCCATTTCTATGGCCATATTGGCCATGGTAAAGCGGGCTTCCTGGGACATCGCCGTTATAGCTTCACCAATAAACTCCGCTGCCAGGTAGGTTGCCCCGTCAGCTGTGACTTCGCCGATCAGATAGAGTATGAGGTCTTTTGAAAAAACGCCCGGCGCCAGGGTGCCGCTGCAGATAAACTTGATAGACTCGGGGACTTTAAACCACATCCGGCCTGATATTAACCCGCCGGCCAGGTCAGTAGAACCAACCCCTGTGGAAAAAGCATTCAGCGCTCCATAGGTGCAGGTGTGGGAATCAGCGCCGATGACTAGGCTGCCCGGACCGACCACGCCGCTCTCGGGGATTACCTGGTGGCAGACACCTTCGCCGATGTCGTAAAGACGAAAGCCTTTTTCTCTGACAAACTCCCTCATCATTTTGTGCAGGGCGGATACCCCCTCATTGGGGCTGGGAGCGCTGTGGTCAATTACAAAAGCGGCACGCTCCCGGTCAAATACTTCCAACCCGCCCATTTCGTTAAAAGCCCTGATGGCAAGTGGGGCTGTCCCATCCTGGCCCATCACATAATCAACTCCGGCCACCACTATTTCATTGGCACGGGCTTCCTGGCCGCAGTGGCTGGACAGGATTTTTTCTATGATCGTCTGTCCCAATGTCAATCCCTCTTTCCAAAAAAGTCTTCGTAAATGTACATCAGTTCCTTATCAAAGAGCGGCCGTTTTACGGAAACTGTGTATGAACGGATTTTTGGCAGCAGTTCCTTGGCCTGGTGCTCGGTTAACACTATACCGAATTCCGCGAACTTGGCCTTTAAAGCCGCAGTGCCCGAGTGTTTGCCTATCACAATCTGGCGCAGCAGGCCTACTTCTTCAGGATGGAAAGCTTCATAGGTCTTGGGGTTCTTTTGCACCCCGTCGGCGTGGATACCTGACTCATGGGCGAACATATTCTTGCCGACAATGGCTTTCCATTTGGGAAGTTCCCTGCCTGAGGCGCGGGATACGTATTCGGCCACTTCCAGAAACATTTCGGTCTTAAAATTCAGGTCAATATCATACAGGTATTTAAGAGCCATCACCACTTCTTCCAGGGCGGCATTGCCGGCGCGCTCACCAAGGCCCATAACTGTCACCCCTATATACCTGGCCCCCGCTTTAACGCCTGCCAGGGCATTGGCCGTGGCCATGCCGAAGTCGTTGTGGGTGTGCATCTCAATGTCAATATCCACCGCATCCCTGATGGCCTTGATGCTGTCATAAATGGTAAACGGCTCCATGATCCCCACGGTATCACAGTAGCGCAGGCGGTCAGCTCCGGCTTCTTTGGCGGACCTGGCAAACTCGATCAGAAAGTCCGCATCGGAACGGGAAGCGTCTTCAGCATTGACGGAAATCTGCATACCCTCCTTCTTAGCAAAGTGGGTGGCTTCAACCATCTTTTCCAGTACCCACTGGCGGGTTGTGTTGAGTTTATGCTTGATGTGGATGTCTGATGTGGAAATTGAAATGGCAACCGCATCCACACCACAGTCTATCGACTCCTGGATATCCTTAATTACGGGGCGGTTCCAGCCCATGATGCTGGCCTTCAAACCGGACTTGCAGATAGCCCGGATGGCTTCTTTTTCATCCCCGCCCATTACCGGTACTCCAGCCTCAATTTGTGGAACGCCTATTTCATCCAATAACCTTGCTATCCTTACTTTTTCTCTGTTTGCAAAAACGACGCCCGCCGTTTGTTCCCCGTCTCTCAGTGTGGTGTCCACAATAAGGATATCCTTGTTCATCGCTGCCTCACTCCTCAATTGATTAACTTACATTATCTATAGTTAGTTAACACCGGCGGTAAAACTGATTTACTTAAAATAGTACCACATTTATCGTTATCTGAAAAGTTAAAATATTATAAATTTTTATCACTAAGATAAAAAGAAGCCATGCTGTATTCAAAAAAAAGTGTAAACTGACCTTACTTCTCAGGTTCAGTTAATCCTTCTGTTATACAGTCAATAATCACTTCCATAATTTTAGGGAACAAATCATGTCCCAACCTCTCTTTGAATGAGCGCAGCATCAGAATAGCGCCGAAGACCCCGGCAATTACTTCCGGGTCGTTTTCTTTCAGTACACCACGGTCAATTAAAGACTGAATGAAAAATATTCCACTTTTTACGTTATCCTGGGTAGAATTTTCTATAAGGCGCCCGGGTAATTTGCGGATAATGCGCTCATTTTCCCCATCCTGGAACCATTGTTGTAAAAGGGGGTTTTCATCGGCCAGGCGGAAAGCCAGGTGAAAGAAAGAAGAGATCATCTCTCTAGGAGGCAGGTTTTCTTGCAGGTGCTCCACAATGAGCCGGTTTCTGATCTCTTCCTGGCCATTGACAATAACATAGAAAAGCTCTTCTTTTGAGGAGAAAAATTTATAAAAAGAACCCTTGCCAATGCCGCAGGCCTGAACAATATCATCGATACTGGTTTTAGAGAAGCCATACTGGATAAAAAGCTCTTTCCCTTTGGTTATAAGGCATTGCCGTATTTGTTCCTTTTCACTTTCAGTAAATTTGGACATCCCAGCGCTCCTTTAAAATTAATTTGGTGAATAACTGTTGACATTTAGTCACCAAGTCATTACAATAATTATATCAGCCAAAATTGGATATGTAAACCTCCGGCTGCTTTAGTGAGCAGCACTTTCTTTGGTCATTATATGACTTCATGCACATATTTAGTCATATAGTTAAAATGCCGGGATAGAGATTACGTTTACCCGTGAGTATATGGAGAAATCCAGTACACGAGAAAAAGCGAATAAGTAATTTTGAGGTGGATGAACATGCCAAGTCTGCGAAGCCGTCTTTTTTGCTTCATGATAAAAAACAGCCATTTATTTCGTTTACAACTGAAAAACAGAAAAGCCCCCTGGGATTTTAACACGTCTATTCCTCTTTTTCGCCAGGAATGCGAAAAAGGCGCCGCCAGGTTCGGTAAGCTGCCGGACGGAATTGAAGTAGAGAGGGTTGCAATCGACGGTATCCCGGCTGAATGGATCCTGCCCGCAGGGGCAGTGAAAGACAAAGTTATTTTTTTTATGCACGGTGGCGGGTATGTGTCGGGATCTTGTTCAGATCACCGGGCGCCTGTGGCCAAGTTTGTTAAAGGCAGCGGCCTAGGCGCACTGCTGTTTGAGTACCGTTTGGCCCCCGAACATCCCTTTCCCGCTGCTATCGAAGACTCACTGAAAGCGTACCGCTGGCTGCTGGACCAGGGCGTTGCGCCTGCCCGCGTCGTATTTGCCGGGGATTCAGCCGGCGGGGGTTTATGTTTAGCCACACTGCTGGCCCTCCGGGATCAAGGACTTCCCTTTCCCGCGGCAGCGATGGCGCTCTCTCCCTGGACTGATCTTAAGCTTACCGGGGAGTCTCACCGGGCTAACGCCAGGGTGTGTTTTAGCCCACCGGGCATGTCTGAGGTTTGCAGCAAATATTACGCGGGGGATAACGACCCTGGTTTGCCGTTGATATCCCCTCTTTACGGGGACCTGCACGGGTTGCCGCCTATACTCATTTACGTGGGCGGCAATGAGACTCTTCTTGATGACTCTACCCGGTTTGCCGAAAAAGCGGCCGCTGCTGGTGTAGATGTCACCTTGCGCATCGGGCATAGTATGTTTCACTGTTATCCCGCCTGCGCGCCCCTCTTTCCGGAGGCGACCCTTGCCATGCAGGAGATTTGTGATTTTATTAAAATAAGCGTCAGCTGAATAGTGACAAACTTCCGACAGCGGGAAAGAGGACACACCTCCTGCAGAGGAATGTCCCCGATGGAATGTCCCCTTGGAAGAATAGTAAATTACAATTGACAAAATAGCTGTAGCCTTTTGATTTATGTCTTAAAAAATAAAAGAGCCCGCAGGCTCAATCCTTTTTACCTCTATCTTTTGGGTTCTTCTCTGCCTTGCGTGCCCCATTAGGGGTAACTGTTCCGCCACCAGATTGTTCTTTCGTACTTATATTTTTATTGGGGTTGTCCCGTTTGCCTGCTTTGGAAGCAGCTTTTCCCCTGCTCAATGATTCTATCTCCTGCTTAAGATAGACGAACAAGGCGATAGCCAGGGCAACAGCGAGGCCTAAATAAAGTTCCCAATTAGAAAATAGCCAGTCAAATCCCATATTGCGTCTCCATATCTCACAAAGATCAGACAGATTCGGATTCTGTGCACCGACCTTGTTTACAGCTTCTCTCTCAACAGCTTGTTTACCATTTCAGGGTTTGCTTTGCCTTTTGATGCCTTCATCACCTGTCCGACTAAAAAACCCAGGGCGCGCTCCTTGCCGGCCTTAAAATCCTCCACCGGCCCTGGGTTTTTGGCCAGGACATCGTCCACGATGGCAATTATCGCGCTCTCATCGCTGATCTGGAGCAGTCCCTTTTCTTTTACGATGCTTTCCGCATCCCTGCCGCTGGCAAACATCTCTTCAAAGACTGTTTTTGCGATTTTACCGCTGATGGTGCCCTTGTCCATAAGCTCAAGCAGGGAGGCCAACTGCTGTGGTTTAACCCTGCACTCTGTGATCTCCAGTTTGTTGGCGTTGAGTAGCCTGGCCAGATCGCCCATAACCCAGTTGCTGACTACTTTTGGATTTGGGTAGCAGGACGCGCAGTCCTCGAAATATTCAGCCAGTTCCCTGGTGTTGGTCAGGACGGCGGCGTCATAGACGGGCAGCCCGTATTCCTTTTCGTAGCGCTCCCTGCGCGCGTCCGGCAGTTCCGGGAGCGAGCGGCGGATATCTTCCACCCATTCCCTTTCAATCACCAGCGGCACCAGGTCGGGATCGGGCAGATAGCGGTAGTCATGCGCGTGTTCCTTGCTGCGCATAGACAGAGTGACACCCTTTCCTTCGTCCCAGGTACGGGTTTCCTGAACAATCCGGCCGCCTTCCTCCAGAGTGTCGATCTGGCGCTCAATCTCGTAGGACAGCGCTCTTTGCAGGGATCTGAAAGAGTTGAGGTTTTTTATTTCAGCCTTGGTTCCCAACTCAGATCTGCCAACCGGCCGCACGGAAATATTAGCGTCACAGCGCAGGCTGCCTTCTTCCATCTTGCAGTCCGATACTCCGGTATACTGGACAATAGCTTTTAGTTTTTCCACATAAGCACAAGCCTCTTCCGGAGAACGTAGATCCGGCTCGGAAACGATTTCAATTAATGGGACACCCGCCCGGTTGTAGTCCACCAGGGAAAAAGGCGTGGTTGTTATAGTACCCTGGTGCACGAGTTTACCGGTATCCTCTTCCATGTGCAGGCGGGTAATGCCTATCCTTTTAACACCGCCGTCAGTATCTATGTCAAGGTAGCCGAATTCGGCGATTGGTAAATCATACTGGGAAATCTGATAGTTTTTCGGCATATCCGGATAATAGTAGTTTTTCCGGTCAAACTTGGAGAAGCCGGCTATCTGACAGTTTAGCGCCAGAGCAGCCCTGATGGCGTATTCCACTACTTTCTTATTGACCACCGGCAGTGTCCCCGGCAGTCCCAGACAAACCGGGCAAACATGGGTATTGGGGTCCCCGCCGAATTCAGTGGTGGAATCGCAGAAAATCTTTGACCTGGTCTTCAGCTCAATATGCACTTCCAGACCAATAACAGTTTCGTACCGGGCCAAAACTTCAACCTCCCAAATCGGTCGTCAGTCGTCGGACGTCGGACGTCAGAAATTTATTAAAGCACTTATCGAAAAGATTTCACGAATCTCCTTATAACGTAGGAAATTCTTTGTGATAATTGGTATTCTGCTCGAAGGTATAGGCGGCCCGCAGCAGCGCTCCCTCGTTAAAGTGTTTGCCCATTAATTGCAGGCCAACCGGCAACCCCCCTGCGAAGCCGCAGGGTATGGACATACCCGGTATGCCTGCCAGGTTTACTGAAATTGTACATACGTCAGAAAGGTACATCTGAAGCGGATCGTCCGTTTTTTCCCCAATACGAAAGGCCGTGGTTGGTGAAACGGGGGAAATAAGCAGGTCGTATTTTTCAAAGGCACGGTCAAAGTCTTCTTTGATCAAGGTGCGTACTTTCAGCGCTTTGAGGTAATAGGCGTCGTAATAACCTGCTGAGAGGGCATAGGTGCCGAGCATGATTCTTCTCTTGACCTCGGAACCGAAACCCCTGCTGCGCGTCTTCATAAACATATCGATAATATCTTCCGCTTCTTCAGCCCGCAGGCCGTACCGCACCCCATCGTAGCGAGCGAGGTTCGAACTGGCCTCTGCGGTGGCAATCAGGTAATAGGTCGACAGGGCGTACTCGGTATGCGGCAGGGTGGTATATTCAACATTAGCGCCAAGGGATTCCAGCAGCGCCATCGCCTTCCCGATAACATCGCGCACTTCCGGGTCGATACCCTCGGCCATGTATTCTTCGGGCACGCCTATTCTCATCCCGCGCACGTCGTTTACCAAAAACCCGGTGTAGTCCGGCGCCTTAAAATTGACTGAGGTGGAGTCCAAAGGATCATGCCCGCAGATTATGTTAAGCATAAGGGCACAGTCGGTAACATCCCTGGTAAAAGGGCCGATCTGGTCGAGGGAGGAAGCGTAGGCGATCAGCCCAAACCGTGAAACCGCTCCGTAAGTAGGCTTCATCCCAACTACCCCACAAAACGAGGCCGGCAGCCGGATCGAGCCTCCTGTGTCGGAACCCAGGGCGCAAACCGCCTCACCGGCGGCGACCGCCGCAGCTGAACCACCGCTGGAACCGCCGGGCACCCGGCCGGTATCCCAGGGATTCCGGGTGGTGAAGAAGGCGGAGTTCTCTGTGGATGAACCCATCGCAAACTCATCCAGATTAGTCTTACCTACCATGGCCGCCCCGGCCGCGTCAAGCTTTTTTACCACTGTAGCGCTGTACGGCGGTATAAAATTTGCCAAAATCTTCGAACCCGCGGTTGTAGTTATGCCATCAGTGCACATATTGTCTTTAATGGCTATGGGGATGCCGGAGAGAGGGAATATTTTTTCACCTTTCCGGATCTGCGCGTCTACCACCCGTGCCTGCGCCAGCGCCCGTTCCCTGGTCCTG
Organism: uncultured Pelotomaculum sp.; assembly: GCA_964543575.1. Taxonomy (GTDB): domain Bacteria; phylum Bacillota; class Desulfotomaculia; order Desulfotomaculales; family Pelotomaculaceae; genus Pelotomaculum_B. The sequence goes on along the minus strand of CAZIYV010000031.1, from coordinate 18,152 downwards.
TTCAGGTACGCGCCGACCTTTTCTTCAACCGATTCAATCCTGTTAAACACAGCCTCGTTTATTTCAATTGCTGAAATTTCTTTTTTTATTAAAAGATCATGCAGTTCGTGGGCTGTTAGCCGGAAAAGCTGCAACTGATTCGCCTCCCTATGGCCTATACGATTCTAGGCACCTTGAAATAGTCATCTTCCCGGTCAGGGCAATTAGCCAGGGCATCTTCGCGTGACATATGCTGGCCCGCCCAGTCCTCCCGCAGTACGTTTTTAAGCGGCAGCACGTGCGCCGTAGGCTGCACATCGGCGGTATCCAGGCGCTCAAGAAACTGGAAGTGTTCCAAAATATCGTTCAGCTGCCTGGTAAACATCTCTTTTTCCTCACTGGTCAGTTCCAGCCGGCCTAACAGCGCCACTTGATCAACATCTTTTTTGGTAATCAAGGATTTCACCTTCCCCAAAATCTAAATAATTGATAGTATTGCCATAAAAAGGCAACAACTTTTAAAATCTACATTATTATACCATTGTTGTATGTGCGTTTCAAATCAACTGTTAGCAGGTGACAGACTGCATAAATAAAACGCTGACAGGAAAATATCTTCCGGTCAGCGCGGAACTGGAGAAACTAAATCACCATCATCAAAACCACGCATGGAAACTTTTAAAACCAGACCCAAGTGTTAAGACCAAGCAAATCTATGAACATCTGCACCAGTTCAGGATCAAACTGGATTCCCGCGAATTTCTTGATTTCCGCTATCGCCGCTTCATGGGATAAAGCCTTGCGGTAAGGGCGGTCGCAGGTCATGGCGTCGTAAGCGTCGGCAATTGCCAGAATCCTGCACTCCAGCGGGATATCAGTCCCTTTTAACTGAAGAGGGTAGCCGCTGCCGTTCCACCATTCATGGTGTTTTAGTATGAACTCAGCAATAGGTTCCAGGTCGGGCGCTGACATGGCAATGCGGTGGCCGATCTCACAGTGCCGCCTCATCTCACTGGTTTCTTCAAAGGTAAGGGGGCCGGGTTTAAAAAGTATATGGTCCGGTATTCCTACTTTGCCGATGTCGTGAAACTGGGCCAGGAGTCTTAAATCGGCTGATTTGTTATCCGGCAGGGAAATAGTATTAGCCATGCCTGTGACAAGATCCTGAATACGTGCAGCATGACCCTCGGTAATAAAGTCCCTCGCCTCCAGCGCTTTTTTAAGGGCATGTACGATTGCGCTGCGCCCGCTTTGACTGCGGTGCAGTTTTTCACGGTACATGTTATGGTCCGCTTCCTTGAAAAGATCATTCAGGCTGGTGGCAGAATCATTCCTTGTGGCAAAACCCAAGGCTATACTAAGCGGCAGGTCGAGGTTAGAAGAATTATATTTTTCAACTGCCGCCCTGATCCTGTTGCAGGCTTTTTTTACAATTTCATCATTGCCATTGGCAAGCAGAACCGCGAATTCATCTCCGCCGATCCGGGCCACCATATCTCCCTCACGGAAGGAGCTTTTTATGACTTTGGCGGCGGCACTTAAAAGAGTATCTCCCTTCTCGTGTCCAAAGGTATCGTTAACCAGTTTAAGTCCGTCTACATCAAAAACTACTATGCTGGCCTCATTGCCGCGCTCGTCCCCGGCTTGCATGTTTTCCTCAAAATAAGCCCGGTTGTAAAGCCCGGTAAGGGGGTCGTGCAGGCTGAGGTGTTCCAGTTTTTCCTGCGTCGACTTCCGTTCGTTAATGTCACGCGCTATACCTTCAATCGCGACAAGTTTATTTTCATTATCATAAATCGCCACTTTTTTATGTTCAGTCCAAACAACTGAACCGTTTTTATGTACCCAGCGTATGATCTGCGGTTCGCTTGAACTGATAACCTGATAGAAAGTTATCATGGCGGGACGGTCCTCGGGATGTACGATTTTAAAACTAAAGTCCGGATCGGCGTAGAATTCCTCAGGGGTATAGCCGGTAATACCCGCAACCGAGGGACTGATGTAATCAAACCCCTGCTCTGGCAAAAAGCGGTAGCGGTAAATAATGTCCTGCGCATTTTCCGCTAACAGGCGAAAAAGCTCTTCGTTTTCCCGTAATTTTTGCTGAGATTGCTCCAGTGCTTGCAGCATCAGGTTTATTTCACCGGCCAGGCTGGCCAGTTCGTCTTTACCAGTAATCTGTACGCGCGCGGACAGATCACCCTTTGAGCCAATGCCGCTGATACCGGCGCTGAGCCCCGCCAGCCTTGACAGCACCATTTTCTCCAGCAGCAGTAGGTCTACCCCAAAAAATACCAGTCCGAAAAAAAGTATCGATAAAATAAAATATACTATACTGGTTTTACCCTGTTTATATATATCTCTTGGCATGTCCACTTTAAGAAGCAGCGCCGGGTTGCCGTAAATGTCATTTATGCTGGTATATCCCGCGATTATATCCTCGTTTAAAGGGTTGATATAAAAAGATTTGTCCTGTGAAATGATCGAACCGGCTGAAATAAAATCATCTGGCATTGACTTATCATTAAACGTCCGGATGGTTAGAGACAGGTGTGCTTTATCCTCCAGCTTTTTTGTTTCCACCTCGTTAAGGTAGCGGCCCATAATGAACGTCCCGCGTATAGGCCCTTCGTATTCGCTGGTGACAATTGGCCTTGAAGCAACCAGCAGAGGGCCTTCGGGCAGAAGAACCAGGCCGGTCAAATTGCTATTTGGATCAGGGTGGTTTAAAATCGGGTCATTAACCACAAAATGATCCCGCAGGGCCTCCTGGATAGGAAACACCCTGTTGCCGTTATTCATATCTATACCCTTGCCAAATACAACCTGTCCTGAAGTATCAACATATACAATAAGGTTGATTTTTAACCCGGTAAATGTTGTATCCACCAGATTTGACTCGATATATTCATCTCCTGCATTTTGTATAAAATCATAAGTATCATCCCAGGCGGCCCAGTCGGCAGTTATATCATTCATGGTTGACAACTCATCGGCTAAAACATCCAGGGCTCTTTGAATATTCTCCTCTACTGCACGCTCCTCAATATTTTTAACACTATTCATCAGAATAGCCTGCGAAGCCGCGTATAAAACAATAATCAGCGCTATCAGTATAAAACCTGTTACAATCATGGTTTTCTTCAACAATGACATGCTTTATACCCTCACAAATTACGCAGTTTTTTATTAGAGCCTTTCTTTTGTTTCAAAAAAAATATTCAACCTTAATTAATATTCGGTTTTTATTAGCCATATCTTTACAAATATTTTTTATTGTTGGTAATAAAAAATATAAATACCATAATTTACTCTTAGCAACAGGCATAATGTATTATACTAAAATGCTAGAACGACCGCTTTTGAAAGGCGGTCGTTCTTGTGCGAAATATTATAAATTACGGACTTTTCATTGCTTTAAACCAGGCCGGCTATAGCCTTAAATTCCTTTTCATCTATAATTGTGATCCCCAGAGAGAGTGCCTTTTCATATTTTGAGCCCGGTTTTCCACCCGCCACAACATAATCTGTGCTCCGGCTTACGCTGGAAGAAATTTTCCCGCCCAAACTCTCCACCAACTCCTGCGCCTCCTGGCGGCTGAAAGACTCCATGGCTCCGGTCAGAACAAAAACCTTGCCGGCCAGTGGTCCGGCGTCTTCAGAGAGCAGCCTTCCGGTCATGGTGTTTACACCGGCCCGAACAAGCTTGTTTATTACCTGCAGGTTCTTTCTTTCGCTAAAGAAAGCGGTTACACTGGCAGCAATCTTGGGACCGATTTCTGGCACAGCCATCAGTTCCTCTTCATCGGCCTTCAGCAGGGCTTCCAGTGAACCGTACTGCCCGGCCAGGATCTTGGCAGCCCGCTCCCCTACATGGCGGATCCCCAGAGCAAAAATCAGTCTGGCCAGGGAATTCTTTTTACTGGCCTCAATAGCCCCCAGGAGGTTTTTGGCTGATTTCGGACCCAGGCGCTCTAAAGGCAGCAGGCTTTCGTAACGCAGAGCATATAAATCCGCCGGATCTTGAATCAGCTTCGCAGCAAGAAGCTGTGAAAGCACGGCCGGTCCCAGTCCGGCGATATCCATGGCGTTGCGCGAAGCAAAATGGATTAATTCTTCCCATAATTTCGCGGGGCAGGCCATGTTGGTGCAGCGGACTGCAGCTTCTCCCTCTTCCCGCACCACTTTTGAGCCGCAGGATGGACACTCTGCCGGCATGGACCAGGCTTTTTCACCGCCTGTCCTTTCCTCCGGTAAGACCGCCACCACCTCGGGAATAATATCTCCCGCTTTCTGTACCAGTACCCGGTCCCCGATGCGGATGTCCTTCTCCCTGATAATATCTTCATTATGTAAAGTAGCCTTGCTTACCGTGGTACCTGCCAGAGGAACCGGGTCAAATTCCGCGGTGGGTGTCAGCACACCGGTCCGGCCCACCCGGACAAAAATATTGTTGATCCTGGTAACAGCCTGTTCAGGCGGGAACTTATAGGCGATAGCCCAGCGGGGGCTTTTCATGGTAGCACCCAGCTTTTCCTGCTGGGCAATGGAGTTAACCTTGATTACCAGCCCGTCAGCGGCATAGGGAAGGTCAAAGCGGTTGGCCTGCCATTTCTGGCAGTATTCCGTTACATCATTGATATCACCGAAAAGACGGTATTCATTGACCTTGAATCCAAGCTGTTTCAGCAGATCCAGGATTTCACCGTGACTGGCCTTGCTAACCCCCTCGCTTAACCCAATAGCATAAACAAAAATCCCCAACTGCCGCTCGGCTGTAACCTTAGGATCAAGCTGGCGCAGGGTTCCGGCCGCGGCGTTGCGTGGGTTGGCAAATAAAGGGTCCCCCGCCTCTTCCCTGTTCTCGTTCAGGCGGGCAAAGGAATTCTTGGGCATATAAGCCTCTCCCCTGACTTCCAGCACTGGTATGGCCTCGCGCAGCCGGAGCGGCACGCTTCTTATGGTTTTTAAATTCTCACTTATGTCTTCTCCTGTTTCACCGTCACCACGGGTAGCGCTTCTAAGCAGGATCCCGTTTTCGTAATAAAGCGAAACGGCCAGCCCGTCAATCTTCGGCTCCACAACATAGCTGACCTCCTGAGCAGGAAGCGCCTGCTGAACCCGCCGGTCAAAATCTTTCAACTCACTCTCGTCAAAAGCGTTGGCCAGACTGAGCATCGGGGTATGGTGGCGTACTGTGGCAAAGCCTTCTCTTGGCCGGCCGCCAATTCTCTGTGTAGGTGAATATGAAGTCACCAGTGCAGGGAATTGTTCTTCAAGCTTTTCCAGCTCCCGCATCATTTTATCGTACTGGGCGTCGGAAATGGCCGGATCATCCAATACATAATACCTGTAGTTATGTGATTCTAACTCTTTGTGCAGTTCCTCGACCCGCTGCCGTGCCGATGCAAGATCCTGGCTCAAAACAACCATCACCTCCGATATTAGTCGTGAGTCGTGGGACGTGAGTATATACTGCATTCCTATTGGATCTGGGAAAGATGGGGATGGTTCTCCTGTTTCCCAAAGTGACATTATTTACCAGGCAAATCAAGAACCGTCCCCGTTTGCCCGCGTTTGCCCGCGTTATGCAAGCAGTGAAGCGACATATTTTATCAAATAAGCTGACGGTATAAAAATCAGCTGGGCGAATACAGTTCCTAAGAGCCTCGTGATAGCAAGATAAAAAGCCATCTGTTTGACATCTTCATCGCTCCTGTCTTCCCGCAGGGCCTGATCGGTGATGGCAGCGGCAGTTGGTTCCACTACCGTTGCCGCGAGAATGGTAGCTATCCCGTTAACCACGGCGGAAAGCAGGGTAGCGGTGGAGCGAAAGCTGGGGAAAAGCGCCCCGGCATAGATGGAGGACAGAACCCCGGTGGTATAAATACCGGTTACAATTATGTTTAAGAATAAAAATGTTTTGGGTATGTTCAGATTTTTGGAAGTCGCCAGCTTAAACGATTTTTTGCCGGACAGGTAAACCTGACCGGACACTTTCGCAAACCTGCGGGGAGAAGTAATGATCAGCCAGAGCATTCTGGGCACGGAACCGGTTTCCTCAAACAAAAATATGGACTTGTTGAAGATATTAACAAAGGCAGGTATTAAAGCGGCTCCGATGAGCGTGCCCACTGTAGCCGCCGCGATTACAATTCTGAAATCAGAATCAAGCGAGGTCAGCAGCGCCTGGTAGGCCGGGTTGCTGACAAGCTGTTCATCAGGAATTTTCACTCCTGTGATCATCTGTCCCGTTTTAATAAACATTTCAACAATAGAAGCAAGGAGCGGCGCCTGAATGGTATTGGCGGTACTGGCTAAAAGAAAAATTACGTTAAATAAGGAAAAAGCAGTGGCCAGCCGCCTGGTGCGGACACCGGATATACGCACTGCGTAAGCCAGGGTGTTTGTGCAATGGATTACCGCTGTCAGGGCGGCAACAATCAGAAGTCGCTCCATAATCCCTCCGTAACCAGCTATTTCATAGTATTCCCAAAAAACGCACTAACCCATTTCTCACGTCTCACTTCGCCCGCTCCAGAGGGGCGTATTTGGCCAGAAGCACTTTAATACCCTGATCTGGGAAAGCTACCTTTAGCTCAGTTTTTTCCCCCTCACCCTGTACACCTACAACCACACCCAGTCCCCACTTAACATGCCTTACCTTATCCCCAAGAATAAACAAGTCAATTTCATGAGCTTTCTTGGCGCTCTTTTCTCCCGCGCTTAATCCTGCCCGGTTCCTTCCCTTGTTAACACCTGCCAGATCTGCGCTGCTCAACAGGTGTGCGGGAATCTCTTCCAGGAAACGGGAAGCTTTGTTATAACGCTCACTCCCATAGATTATCCGCCTGAAGCTGTGGGTAAGGTAAAGCCTCTCCATCGCCCTGGTGACGCCTACGTAGCATAAACGGCGCTCTTCCTCCAGTTCGCCCGGTTCTGTCAGGGAGCGGGAGTGAGGGAATATACCCTCTTCAAGGCCGGTTAAGAACACCACCGGAAATTCCAGGCCCTTGGCGCTGTGCAATGTCATCAGGGCTACCTGTTCCGCATCCTCACTATATTTATCCAGATCGGTGGCCAGGGTGATGTTTTCAAGGAAGCTCCCGAGATCTTTCTCCTCGTCCTGCCGGTCAAACTCCATGGTCACAGAAATGAATTCATCCAGGTTCTCCAACCTGGTACGCGATTCCACACTGTTTTCAGCCTGCAGTTCCTGCCGGTACCCGGTTTGCTCCATCACTGCCCGGGTAAGGTTGGTGACGCTTTCGCCGGAGGATGACTCCTCTGTCAACCGCCGTAAAACAGCGCCCAGTTCAAGGCACCTGAGCTTTATTTTCGCTGACAGCCCGGCTATCTCCGGCGCTTTTTCCAGGGCTGCTACCGGTGATATGGCGTTTTTTTCGGCAAAGGCTGTGATCTTGTGTAAAGAAACCTGTCCGATGCCCCGTTTCGGCACATTTATGATCCGGGCCAGGCTCACCGCATCCCGGTTATTCAGGATCACACTTAAATAGGCCAGTATATCCTTGATTTCCTTGCGGTCGTAAAATCTAAGACCGCCAATGACTGTATAGGGGATACCAGCCCTGACCAAAATCTCTTCAATCACCCGCGACTGGGCGTGAGTGCGGTAGAGTATGGCAAAATCCCGGTAAGACCTTGCTTCCAGTTCTTTAAGACGTAGTATTTCCCCCGCCACGTAGTCAGCTTCGGCATGTTCATCCTCACAGAAATAGTTTACCGGGAGCGCACCGCTGCCTGCTGACGTCCACAACCGTTTATCCTTGCGGTTTTCGTTGTTTTTGATAATACTGTTGGCAGCCTCAAGGATAGAAGCGGTAGAGCGGTAGTTTTGTTCAAGCTTGATCACAGCCGCCTCCGGATAATCCCTTTCAAAGCTCATAATATTCTTGATATCCGCGCCGCGCCAGCTGTAAATGCCCTGGTCGGGATCGCCCACCACAAATAAATTACGGTGGTCTCCGGCCAGCAGGTTGACCAAAACATATTGTCCGTGATCAGTGTCCTGATACTCATCCACCAGGATGAACCGGAACCGGTCCTGGTAATATTTTAAAACCTGCGGGTAATTCCGAAAGAGGCGCACAGTTAAAAAAATCAGGTCATCAAAATCCACCGCGTTATTCTGGCGCAGTTTGTCCTGATACAGACTGTAAGCCTTTGAAACAATCTTGTTAAAATAATCAAAGGCATACTGTTCAAATTCACCGGCATCCAGCAGCTGGTTCTTAGCCTGGGAAATAGCTCCCGCCACTGCTTTAGGAGGAAACTTTTTATCGTCCAGGTCCAGTTCTTTAAGACAGTCCTTAACTACAGTAAGTTTATCATCTTCATCGTAGATGACGAAATTCCGGCTCCGGCCAAAAAACTCCTCCTGCCTCCTTAAAATGCGGAGGCAGGTGGCGTGAAAAGTACAGATCCAGATATCACGGGAAATCTCGGGAACTAGAGCCTCCACTCTCTCACGCATTTCCCGCGCGGCCTTGTTGGTAAAAGTAATAGCCAAAACCCTGTAAGGGGGTATTTTCATCTCTTTTAAAAGGTAGGCGACCCGGCAGGTTAACACCCTGGTTTTGCCGCTGCCTGCGCCGGCCAGGACCAACAGCGGACCATCCCCGTAGGTCACTGCCTCAACCTGGGCGGGGTTTAAATTATTTAATAAGTCCATCAAATCCTCCTGAAAACCACTTTAAAATCTTCCTTAATCATATAAATTCTAAGTAATAAGCGCAAATCCTTCACTGGAAGCAGAGCTGGCGCCATACAATATTTATCGTATTTTCTGGCCTTGGTTAAGTAATGCAAAAGAAAAAAGCTGATAGCATTGTCGGCGATGGTGAGTTATTACAAGCAAAAACACCATTTAACCCGAATAATATCAGCAAAATGATAAAATAGCATTAAAAATAATTCAAATCAATTTATAAAAGAGCTTTCTCAAAAATCAGGTGCTCAGCAAAGAGGAAACTCAGGAGTCCCCAAAACACCTTTATTATGCCTGTCCCCTGTTTTTGTCAATAAAATTTCCCACGCAGTTTTAAACCATGTCGTATAGATTTCCGGATTCTTTTTAATGTCTTCCTTTAAAACATCCTTTGGTATCCACTTATAATCAGCTACCTCATTCATGTTTCTTTTTGGTGTTCCATCCCATTTCCCTACAAAGACATGATCATATTCCTTCTCTGTTAAGCCATTTTCAAACTCAGATTTATAGATAAATGAAAAAGCTTTCACCATCCGGGTATCAAACCCCATTTCTTCCTGCAGTCTTCTGTGCGCAGCTGCCTCTAGAGATTCACCTGGCCGCGGGTGACCACAGCAGGTATTCGCCCACATCCCTGGACTATGATACTTCTCCCCGGCACGTTGCTGTATTAACAACTCTCCCTTAGAGTTGGCAATAAAGATTGAAAAAGCCCGGTGCAGCTTTGGATTCTTGTGAGCGTCAATTTTTTCAGCAGTTCCAACCACATTATCATTTTCATCTACTAAGGTAACATATTCTTTCACAGTCCCACCTCCAGATACGTGAAAGTATACCTGTATAAAATTAGTCCTTTGTGTAACCGGTAGTGACCATTGGGCTTCCTGGTAAGACTCGCGAAAATCCCTGGGCATATAGCAAATTCGGCTTACACCAATTGAAACGGTAACTGACGGTAACTGCTGGGCAATCAGTTTTTGAATGTTCCGTGCCAGATCAATGGCATGCCGCTTCTATTATATATATTCAGTGCCATGTTAATTACTCTACAAAAGCTGCTCCTTAAGATCGGGAAACCGCCTTTCGCCACGCCCGGACCGCTCAAGTGAACTTGTAGAGTTATCTAAATTGACGTTGCTAATTAATACAATTCATGGCCATAGTATTCCGATTATTATTTTATTGTCATCTTAACACCCGCTAATGATTCAAGAGAAATATGCGTTTACGATTGCATTAATTAGTTCTGCCAATAATTTGCAACTAATAAGCGCAAATCCTTCACTGGAGGCAGAGCCGGCGTCATACAATATTCATCTTATTTTCAGGTTTTGGTCACATAATGGTAATAAACATTAGATACAATTAATCAACGAAAAACATGAAAAGTGAGGCATTGTCATGTCTGGTATTCAATTAAACGCAGAAGCAAACAGGTTATTCCAACACCCGTATCTGGCGGAGGCCCTGTTGCTCGATGTGTGTTTTATTGATTTAATGATTTTAAGTGAAAATTGTTATAAACCACACAGGAGTATGAGGTCCATGCAGTCCCTACGTACGATAAGAACAACCTCACGGGATGAAAACAAGCAAGTGTGTTTGAGGAGATATTAGAGGTAAATGGAGGCATAGCTGAAGCAGATGATGTGGAGGTATTATTTATCCTGGCGGAAAACAACAATAGGAGGAGCTGGCCCTGGCGTCAAACAGTCTTGCCAGGGGTTTTTCTTACGTCTTTCTATTTCTGCGTATAGACAATTCGTTCAGAACATCAGACGGTGCAATCCCGTGCCAGGCCAGAAGTACGAGCAGGTGGTAAAGCAGGTCGGCTACCTCACCGGTCAAGGCAGGTCCGCTGCCGTTTTTGGCTGCGATTATTACCTCTGCAGCCTCTTCGCCAATCTTTTTTAATATTTTATCTTCGCCCTGCTCAAAAAGGTAGGATGTATAGGAACCGGCCTGGCGTTTTTCACACCTGTCCAGGATTACGCTATATAGTTCTTGTATAATATCACTTTTGTCCATAATTATTTCCTCAGCGCTTCAGCCCTACAACTTAGCAGGTGAGATTTATTCAGCTAGATCACGACTTTTTACCGTAAACCTGATCTGGGTCGAACCATCTCTCACCTGTAACCGTAACCTTGCCGTCCGGCTCCAGGCGGTAGTGAAAACATGAATAATAACCTTCGTGGCAGGCCGCGCCTTCCTGATCTACTCTCACCAGCAGTGTATCCCGGTCACAGTCGTACAAGACCTCTTTCACTTTCTGAACGTTGCCGGAGGTTTCGCCTTTATGCCAGAAAGCTTTTCTGCTGCGGCTCCAGAACCAGGTCTCACCCGTATCCAGGGTCTTTTCCAACGACTCCCTGTTCATGTAGGCCATCATCAATACTGTCCCGCTGGCCGCGTCCTGAACAATGGCCGGGATCAGTCCCGTCTCATTATATTTCAAACTGTTTAAATCAAAAGCCATTAATTTTCCCCCATCTGAATTGTAATACACATTTTAAATTTACAATATTTACCGGGCAAAACAAGAACCGTCCCCGTTTGCCCCTCCTATATCCTCACTGGGACTCCTTTTGAGCGCAGGAACTCTTTAGTTTCCTTTATTGAAAACTCTCCGAAGTGAAAGATCGAAGCGGCCAGAGCGGCATCCGCCTCTCCTTCGGTCAAACCCTCGGCGATATGCTCCAGGTTGCCCACACCGCCCGAGGCGATCACCGGAATGTTGAGCGCCCTTACAATGGCCCTGGTCAAAGGAATATCATAACCGTACCTGGTACCATCCCTGTCCATACTGGTCAGCATTATTTCTCCGGCGCCCAGGGTTTCCACCTGCCTGGCCCACCCCACAGCGTCAATCCCTGTAGGTGTCCTGCCGCCATGTATGTACACTTCCCAACTGTCCGGACCTGACTGCCGGGCGTCGATAGCCACAACTATACACTGACTGCCGAACCTGCCGGCGGCTTCCGCCACCAGTCCGGGGTTTTGCACGGCAGCGGTGTTTATAGTGATTTTATCCGCACCTGCGCTTAAAATGGCCCTTATATCTTCCAGGTTGCGGATACCTCCCCCGACAGTATAGGGAATAAACACTTCCCCGGCGGTGCGGTAAACCATATCCAGTGTGGTTTTACGTCCGTCCGATGAAGCGGTGATGTCCAGAAAAATAAGTTCATCCGCCCCTTCCCTATCATAGAAGGCTGCCAGCTCAACCGGGTCCCCGGCGTCTCTGAGGTTGACAAAGTTAGTGCCCTTGACAACCCTCCCACCGGTTACATCCAGGCAGGGAATGACCCTTTTCTGCAACATTTAACTAACCTCCGCTTTTCCCTCGGCTGCAATAAACAGGGCTTCGCTGATAGATACAGTCCCGGCGTAAAGCGCTTTGCCCATAATTACGGCGTCCACACCCAGCGGTTCAAGCTTTTTGAGAGATTTCAGATCTTCAACAGTGGAAACGCCGCCTGAAGCAATTACTTTCAAACCGGTGGCACTGGCAAGTTCTCCGGTAGCTTCAAGGTTTGGCCCCTGTAGGGTACCATCCCTCCTGATATCGGTAAAAACAACCCTTTTTATGCCAAGACTCTTCATTTCCTCCGCCAGTTCAATGGTTCCTTTTTCTACTGTAAGGCCCCACCCTTCAATAGCAACCCGCCCGTTGCGCCCGTCGATCCCCACTAACACCGCGTCTCCGTACTTAGAGCAGGCTTCAGCAACGAGTTCCGGCTTTAAAATAGCCACTGTCCCCAGAATCACCCTTGCCGCGCCCATTTCCAGCAGGAGTTCCACGGCACGCATATTTCTTATACCTCCGCCCACCTGCACCGGAATATTGACCGCAGCCAGGATCTCCTTGATAACATCCAGATTTTTGGGCGCGCCTGAAAAAGCTCCGTCCAGGTCCACCACGTGCAGCATTTGAGCTCCTTTTAACTGCCACAGGGCCGCCATCGCCACAGGGTCGTCAGAATAAACAGTTTCCTGGTCCAGCCGCCCTTCCACCAGGCGCACACATTTCCCTTCCCGCAGGTCAATGGCCGGGATAACTAACATGTCTTAACCACTCTCCCAAAATTTTCTAATATCTTCAGCCCCAGGGCGCTGCTTTTTTCCGGGTGGAACTGGATTCCGTAGACCCTGTTTTTGCCCACTATTGAAGCAAAATGCACTCCGTACTCTGTTTGCGTGAGGACGATCTCTTTATCCGCCGGGTCTACCGCGTAGGAGTGAACAAAATAAAATGAAGAACGGTCAGGGATACCTTCAAGCAGCGGGTCTGGCCGGACTATCTCGATCTGGTTCCAGCCCATGTGGGGTACCTTTAAACCTTCAGGAAGGCGGCGCACCTGTCCCGGGAAAATACACAACCCCTCCGTGTAGCCCCATTCTTCACTGGCGTCAAAAAGGAGCTGCTGCCCCAGGCAGATGCCCAGAAACGGTTTCCCCTCCTTGACCGCCCGTACGATGGCCTCAACCATACCCGCTGAACGCAGGTTGGCCATGGCGTCGGCAAATGCGCCGACACCCGGCAGCACCACCCCGTCAGCCTTGTCCACCAGAGCCGGGTCGCTTACCACAGCCGTCTTTACGCCCACCTTTTCAAAACCCTTGTGCACGCTCCTGAGGTTACCCATACCGTAATCAATAATGGCAATCATTTTTCTTCCGCCCTGTCTTTAATACCGCTTTCTAGCTTTCTAAAGTCCCCTTGGTGGAAGGCACTCCTTCGCCGCCTGTCCTGACCACCGCTTCTTTTAAGGCCCGGGCTACCGCCTTGAAAACAGCCTCAATGATGTGGTGGGTATTTTTGCCTGACAACAGGCGTACGTGAAGGTTAAATTCGCCGTTAAGCGCCAGCGCTCTCATAAATTCCTCCACCAGTTCCGTGTCGAAATCCCCTATTCTTGTTGCCGGCATGGCCGCGTCAAAAGCCAGGTATCCCCTGCCGCTCAAATCCACCGCAGCCATAACAAGGGCGTCGTCCATGGGTATAAAGGCGTGTCCGTACCTGTTTATCCCTGTTTTTTCACCGAGGGTTTTTTTAATGGCCTGGCCCATGCACAAACCAGCATCTTCTGCCGTATGGTGTCCGTCTACGGCCAGATCCCCACGGCCGGTCAATTCCATGTCAAAAGACGCATGTTTGGCAAAAAGCTGAAGCATGTGATCCAGAAAAGGTATTCCTGTGGTTACCCAGTAAACCCCTTCCCCATCAATGTTTAAACTGACGTTAATCTCTGTTTCATACGTTTTCCTGGTAACATAAGTCGCGCGTGATTCAGACATTTTATCACCTCTGTATAAATTTTAGTTTTACTTAGATGACGCCTTAAACGTCATTTTAAGTCTTTTAAACCCGTGCTCCGGTAATTTCAGTCAGGCGGCGCCGCCATTTAAAATGTCCCCAAGTTTCTCAACAAAAACCCTGTTTTCCTCAGCGGTTCCGACAGATACCCGCAAAAAGCGGGGGAGATAATTGCTTTCAACATTCCTGATCAATATGCCTCTGGACAACAATCCGCTATATATTTTTTCAGCCGGCAGCGGTGTCTGGAACATGATAAAATTTGCCTGGCTGGTGAAAGCTTTTACTCCCGGCAGCGCCGCTAATTCCGAAAAAAGCACCTCCCTTTCCTCCAAAATCCTTTCTACCCTTTCCCTGAAGATGGGCAGGTTTTCCATAACCACACTGGCGGCGGCCTGGGAGAAAGCATTAAGGTTATATGGCTGTTTTACTTTAAGCAGCTCATTTATTACCGGCCGGTTGGCCAGGAGATAACCGACCCTCAGACCCGCCAGGCCAAAAGCCTTGGAAAAAGTACGAAGGATAACCAGGTTGGGGTATCTGCTCAGCAAAGGCACGCAGGATTCACCCCCGAATTCGCTATAAGCCTCATCCACTACCACAATTGAGCTTGTGTCCCCGAGAATGTTTTCAATAGACGCGAGTGGTGTGACATTCCCGGTCGGGCTGTTGGGGGAGCAGATTATCACCATTTTTACTTCCGGCATGGAGGCAGCCCTTTTTAAACCCTCCACGTCAATCCCAAAATCACTGAAACGGGGCACTTCAATTATGGCACAGCCTGCTATCTGAGCGTGTACACCGTACATGGAAAAGGTCGGGGCGGCAACTGCAAATTTCGCTCCCGAACCAAAAGCCAGCATAAGATTTAGAATAATCTCATCTGAACCGTTTCCTACCATTATATTATCCGGGTTAACGCCGGTGTAGTCAGCCAACCTTTCTCTGAGTCTCTTTGCGCCAGCATCGGGATAACGGCTGATATCCATAGAGCTTGCTTCCCTGTATATTTTTACAAGCACTTCCGGAGGAAAGCCATAAGGGTTTTCGTTGGCGTCAAGCTTGATTACATCTGGATAATAAGGCGCATCATATGGTATGAAATTTTTCAGATCCTGCCGCGCCAGGGCAGATGCGTTAAACGTTCTATTCATTCTATGAAAGGCCCCTTTTCCCCTCTATTTTTCTACATTTTTCCCGCCGGTACCGGAATCATCTTTATCCGTGGTTGACGTCAACCTTTCAAGTACCAGCTTATAACCGTCAGCCCCGTAATTCAGGGCTCTTTTAACCCGGCTGATGGTAGCTGTACTGGCGCCGGTGCGGCTGGTTATTTCCCAATAAGTCCGGTTCGTCTGGACCATTTTAGCAACCTCTAGACGCTGAGCCAGGGATTTTAGTTCGGCTACAGTGCAGATGTCTTCGAAAAACTGGTAGCATTCATCGGTGTTTTCTAAAACAAGCACAGCTTCAAAAAGCCGATCCAGTAAGTCATCTTTAAGTTTTCCAGAGTACACCGCATGATCCCTCCGGCTTTAATAATTTACCACTTTAACATTTTAACACGCTAAAGGATATATTACAATAAAAACAGGGAGTCAGCAAAGCAAATTTTTAAATGCTGAACCACCTGCTTATTTGTCCGGAACAGCCTCCGGTTTTCGCCTGGGAAAAAGGCTGATAACCAGCATTGCGAGCAAGGCTGCCAGTAAACCGGGATAAAGGGGATCAAGTCCCCGCGGGTAAAGATTATGCCAGAGCAGGTCCACCAGAGGCCCTGCAATGGCGGCGGCAATGCCGGCCAGTGGCTTGACAAAACGGGGGAAAAACGCTGCACCCAGAAATGGAAACAGTATGGTGCAGCCCCGCAGACCCATGGATAGAAAGCTCCAGCTCAAGATCATTGACCCCAGATTACCGGCTAAAAACATAACTACCAGTATACTGACAAGCAAGATGAATATCCGCTGCATCAGTAAAATTTCCTGATCGTCAGCCCGGGTACGGATAAACCGCTTGAAAATGTCCCTGGTAAGCATGGTAGAAACCCCCAGGGTCAAACCTGCCCAGGTGCCGATGACCGCAATTAACAAAGCTGCCAGAAAGACTCCTGCCAGAAACGGAGACAGATTATTTATGATAAAGACGGGCAGAACCTGGTCCGACGGAGTAGCGGGAAAGCTGGCCCGCATATATAAACCAACCAGGATACCGCCAATACCCAGCGGAGGAATTAAAACCGCTGATATCAGCGCCCCTGCACGGGCTTTGGCCAGGCTTTGCGCGGCAAAAACCGCCTGGAAGTAAGTCTGGGTTGAAAGCACCCCGACCAGAAGCGAAAATCCAGCGGCAAAATCCTCGTTAAAACTGCGTCCGAAAAGAGAGAACCAGGGATAAGGCGGAAAGCTGGCCATCAGTCCGGTCCAGCCGCCCACCATCTTATAAGCCAGCACACCGCATAAAATAGTTGCCAGGTAAAGCAGGACAGTTTTGGCCACACCAACCAGTCCGGTGCCCCAGACACCACCAAAAAAGACATAAGCCAGCACCAGCAGGACACTGATCCCGGCAGCCAGAACGGGGCTCATATTAAACATGGAGGTGAGCAAGGCTACCGCGGCAAGTCCCTGGGCCACAATGTTCAGGAAAATACCGGTCGAAGAAAAAACACTGGCAACCGGGCCGATGCTTTCCCCGTACCTATGCACCAGGTAACTGGTCATAGTATACGCGGATCCGGCATGGATTTTCCTGGCCAGCCCCAGCCCGATCACAGCGCAGGCAATACCGGCGCCCAGGGTAAACCACCAGGCGCAAAAACCATACTTGAAGGCTAACTGCGCCGTTCCGATAGTGGAGGCGCCTCCCACCAGTGTACCCATAATGGTGCCTGCCACCAGCGCTGTACCGGCCCGGCGCCCCCCGGAGGAAAAATCCTGTGCCGTCTTTACCTTGCTTCCCGCATAAATGCCAACCAGGGTTATTATCAGAAGTGTAAGAGCCATCCCGGCGATGTGGCTGGTTGATAGTGCCAAAACCATCTTGTTTTGCTTCCCTCCACAGGTCTCCCAAAAGACAAACCCCGTAAGTGGGGTTTCAGATTGCATAAAAGCATTTCTATGGCAGGTGACTGAATGAACAGCCTCAAACCCTTTATTTTATCCGCTCCACCGCCCTGTAGCCGATGTCCCTGCGGTATTGCATGCCGTCAAAACTAATATTATCAATTGTTTTATACGCAGACTCTATAGCTGTCAGGATGTCAGGCCCTGTAGCTGTAACACCCAGTACCCTGCCTCCTGCGGTGACAACTTTACCTTCTTTTTCCGCAGTGCCGGCGTGAAACACAACTACGCTTCCGGTAACCCGGTCTAATCCGCTGATAACTTTGCCTTTCTCATAAGGACCTGGATATCCCCCTGATGCCAGTACAACACAAACCGAAGCCTGTTTTCTCCAATTGATCTCAATCTGGTCCAGACGGTTTGCCAAAACAGCGTCAATGATTTCAACCAGGTCGGTATCCAGCAGGGCAAGCACCGGCTGAGTTTCAGGATCACCGAAGCGAGCGTTGAATTCAAGAACCTTCGGTCCCTGCTCTGTTATCATCAACCCCGCGTAAATAACACCGCGGTAGGTACGCCCTTCCGCTTCCAGAGCCCGGATCATCGGAATAAGTATTTCAGCCATGACCTGCTTGTGCAGCTCTGCGGTGTAAACCGGAGCGGGCGCGTAGGCGCCCATTCCTCCCGTATTGGGACCCTGGTCATTGTCGAAGACCCGCTTGTGGTCCTGGGAGGCGACCATGGGTACTACGTTAAAACCATCCGTAAAAGCAAGGATGCTCACTTCCTCACCGAAAAGACATTCCTCAACAACAATACGGTCACCGGCCCCGCCGAAATCCTTATTCACCATGATTGCGTTTACAGCGTCAATCGCGGTCTGCTTGTCCAGGGCTACGATGACCCCCTTGCCGGCTGCCAGCCCTTCAGCTTTGACCACACAGGGGGCGCCGGTCCGGTTTATGTAAGAGATTGCTTCCTCCGGTCCGGTAAACACAGCGTACCCGGCCGTGGGGATTTTGTACTTGGCCATGATATCTTTAGCCACAACCTTGCT
>CAZIYV010000030.1:0-28450 GCA_964543575.1 uncultured Pelotomaculum sp. | reverse complement strand
TTTCATCTTCCTTCTTTTGCAGGTATTGTTTCTTTTCGGCGCTCTCCACCCGGGCCGGCTCAGCGCTGGTACGCCTGCCCTCCTGCCGTTCCCGCTCCGTTTTTTTCTGGAAATAGTAATCGTAGTTGCCCATATAGCTGGACATACCATTAGATGAGATTTCCAGCACCCTGGTGGCGATTTTGTTGATAAAGTAGCGGTCATGTGACACAAAAAGGATGGTGCCCGGATAGCCGTCCAGGGCCTCCTCCAGCACTTCCTTGCCGGGCAGGTCGAGGTGGTTGGTGGGCTCGTCCATCAGCAGCAGGTTCGCCTTCTGCAGCATCAGGGCAGCCAGGGCTAAGCGGGATTTTTCACCGCCGCTCAAATCGGCCACGTGCTTTTTGACCTCATCGCCCCGGAACAGAAATCTCCCCAGCACCTTGCGCACATCCACCTCGTCCAGGTTGGGGAAACGGTCCCAGAGCTCATGCAATACCTGCTTGTCTCCGCAAAGCCCCTGCTGCTCCTGGTCGTAATAGCCGGTCTGGACATGTATGCCCATGCTCACCCGGCCTTCCAGGGGCGGCAGCAGGCCGACGACGGTTTTCAGGAGGGTAGATTTACCGATCCCGTTCGGGCCGACCAGGGCCACCCGCTCCCCCCTGTTGATTTGAAAATTCAGGTTGCTTACCAGGGCCAGGTCCGCGTAACCGATGCCCAGGTTGCCGGCCTGCAGCGCCTCCAGGCCGCTGGGACGGGCCACGTTAAAGGAAAGTGACACCCGGCGCTCCTTGCCGGGGCGCTCCAGTCGCTCCATTTTTTCCAGCGCCTTTAGACGGCTTTGCGCCCGCCTGGTAGTATCCTTGGCGGCTATATTGCGCCGCACGAAATCCTCCTGGCGGGCAATTTCACTTTGCTGCCGGGTATAATCTTTTAGCTGCTGTTCGAGTAAAACGGCTTTTTGTTGTACGAATGCACTGTAGTGGCCGGTGTAACGGGTAAGGCCGGCGCGGGTTAATTCATATATTATTTTAGCCAGAGCATCAAGGAAATAACGGTCATAGGAGACCACCAGCGCAGCTCCCCGGTAGGATTGCAGGTACTGTTCCAGCCAGGCCAGGTTGTCCATGTCCAGGTAATTGGTGGGTTCGTCCAGGATTAACAGGTCCGGTTCCCCCAGCAAACAGCGGGCCAGGGCCAGGCGGGTTTTCTGCCCGCCGCTGAGGGTTTCGACCGGAGTGGCAAGGTCTAAATCAGCAAATTTCAGCCCGCTCAGCACCGTGCGGATGCTGGTCTCGTAGTCGAAGCCTCCCCGGCTTTTAAACAAGGCGGAAAGGTTGTCGTATTCCTCCAGCAGCTGCCTGCAGGCGCCTTCACCCGGGGAGGCGGTCGACATCTGCCTTTCCATTGCCCTGAGCTGCTTTTCCATATCAATAAGGGGTGTAAATACGGCAAGCATCTCGTCCCAGATGCTCCGTCCAGATTCCAACCCGCCGTCCTGGGCCAGGTAGGACAGCGACAGGCCTCTGGCCCTGGTCACTTCTCCCGCGTCCGGCGCCAGGCTGCCGGTTATTATTTTTAAAAGGGTGGATTTGCCCGCCCCGTTGACCCCGACAATACCGGCTTTCTCCCCCTCCTGAACGGTGAGGTTGATACCGGCTAAAACCCTGTGAGATCCGAAAGATTTTGAAATTTGAGCCGCCTGCAGCAGGACCAAGGTTGTTCTCTCCTTTTAACTATCCTCTATATACTTTCATTCTGGCACATCAGCCTGGTTTGTTCCATTACAATATCCACCGCTTTAGCAGTCTTATCAGGCGGGTAGCCGTATTTCTTAAGCAGGCGCTTGATAGTCATCTTCATTTTTGCCTGCACACTATCACGAATAGCCCAGTCTACGCTGATATTCTTTTTAATAGATACGGTCAGATCCTAAGCGCAGCCTCCAAAAGCTCCGAGAATTTTTTTGACTGCACCAGGTTGCGCCTTGAGAATGTTTTAATACCGCCCTTAAGCAATCTATTCAACAGTTCAACTGCCAGATTTTTCTGCTTCATACCTTTAACTTCTTCGAGAAACTCATCAGAAAGTATGGCAATATTGGGCTTGGCAAGTTTTACTGAGGCCAATATATCAATAACTTCATTTGAAGAAATAGATTTAGAGATCAGTTGATTTAACTCACTGTCGAGTTGAGAAGTTGTTTTCTTTTTGTTGTCGTCACTAATCATTTTGACCAGACAGGCTTTGACGGCTTTATGGAATCCGATCTCCACATTTAGTCTCTCAGCTATATCTGTTGTGGCGCACAGGGAATAAGCGCGCGCCATTTCGGTTACCAGCCTGATATAATCATTCTTTCTATCCTCACGCAGCCCAATGATATAATCCATCGTTTCAACGATCGCCTGCATTTTCTCGCCTGGCTTGCCGGTGAAGAACTTACTGTAGCATTCCTCTTAACCTCAATAACAACAAGCGTATCCTTGCAGCTTATCACGATATCTGTTATCAGGCTTTTATTGTCATCGTATTTGTTCTCGATCATGCTGATGGGAGACGATGTAGTCAATGTCATGCCGACAATATTTTGAGGATGCAACCATCAGAGGGACAATACCGACTATAGCTGCAACCAGCATACCGCCCTTCAATATGAACTTATCACGAAAAGGAGACAGGGATATCCTCTCCAGCAGACGTTCAAGCATAAAGTTTCTTAAAATTATCTCGGCCTGCACGCTTTTTTCCTTTGACAGATTTCGTATCAGCGCCTTCAACTGAGTTGATGTGTTCACAGCAGCACCTCCAGATAATTTCTTAAAACCTTCTCAATTCTCAAAACACCAGCATATTTCATCAGCTTGTTTAAATCCTTATCCGGCCTACGGACATATCTTTTTAGTGCATCCGATACTAATGCGGCATCCTGGTTATTTCTATCCCGTAGAATATCGCAAATGGTACGCTCCATATTGTATGTCCTGACATCGTTTCCAAAGGTTGTCTGCTTTGTACAGATCCCAAGGTCAAGCAATTCCTTTTTGATGGTATGCACAATCAGTCCATCCTGATTTAGTTTACTCGTATTGTATCCTGTTGGCACGGTCACGCAATACGCCACTGGATCGCGATCCGTCAAGTCATTCAGAAATAAAGCGGTTTCATGGGAGTAGATCATTTTGCCTTTTCGCAGCTGATGGAGCAGCATTTTGTCCTCCCATACCTCTGGCGAGATATAGATGCCATGAACAATCCGTTCCAGCTTGCCCTGCCTGACAAATTCACTCAGGTACTCCCTATGAATGCCTTGAGCATCAGCAAGCTTTGCTGTGATTACGCCTTTACTGCTTTTCATCAGAGCTTCCAATTTTTCTGTGCCGGTCATTATATCACCTTATTGACAATTTTGCTTTAATTATAATTAGCAAAAGCATAAATGTCAAGAATTTTGTGGAAATAATATCCATAAGGTAAAAAAACTTGAGCAGCCATAAAGTCCAACTGACCTAATATGTCCGCCTAAAGCCCTTAATTCATCAGGGTTTCAGGCACGTTCAAGCCTTGCTACAACCTCAACGTGACTGGTCCAGGGGAACATATCGTTGTCAACAACCCCGTCCCCTTGACAGCCCAATACAACCCCTTAAGTCCACGCAAAAACCGCTACATATCAGTAAAGCCCTGATTTCTCAAGGCTTTACGCTGTGTTTTCTTTGCATTTGCAGACAAACCACTGTCTTCACGTGACTGGTCCAGGGAAACTTGTCTACCGGCTGTGTTGTCAACAACCCCGTCCCCCTGACACTCTTCCCCTGACACCAATAATTATTTGGGCTTGTTCGCTGGCCCTATTGAAGAAGATATTGGAGCAATAGCTTTTTTTTCAGCTTTCTTCTTCTTTTTTTCCTTTTTCTTAGGGCTTTTATCTCCCATAGCAACTACCTCCAATCACTTATTAGCTTATGTATACTCTCTTGAGTGGTTCTATTCTTCGTCTGGGATACCGAATATGGGTTGCAGCCAGTTTTGTCGTCCATGCGGCATCCTGGCGATTACAATGCGATCCTCCAACACCCGGTAAAAGACAATGTACGGGTTTACTACAATTTGCCTGTATCCACGCTGCGCACCGGGTGCGTCTTCTTCGGGGATGACCGGCCCCGTTTCCGGGAAGTCAGGCAGCTTCTTGATACCCTCATAGATGAGCAGCTTCAATTTCTCGGCTGTTTGTTTGCTGTCCTGGGAAATATAGACAAACATGCTGTCAATGTCGTAATAGGCAGCTTCGGATAGTTCGATTCTCTTACGCATTGTCTATCCTCTTTTTTATCGCTGCAAACGTGTCCTCAAATTCCCGCATAGGCGTGCCTGCGGCGATTTCGCGGTCAACATCCGACAACATCTGCCCCAAACGTTGGCGCGCCATCATCTTCTGATAGGCCTCACAGCTCATGACCACCAGATCGGCTTCGCCGTTCTTAGTCACAACAACTGGAGCCTGTGTTTCATGGCACAGTTTGGAAAACGAATTATAGTCGTGCCGAATTGCCGTAGAAGGTTTAATATTTGTAATGATATTATCTTGCCGGCTCATATTATCCACCTCTTCAGCCACTATTCTGTCAATATTATAGCACACCTATTTGCGGAATCAAACAGCTTAATGGAGCACATCCCCTGACAACCTTAATTATTTAAACGATAGCCTGTACCCCATATGGTTTCGATATACTCCGGGTTGGATGTGTCTGATTCTATTTTTTCACGTATTCTTCGGATGTGAACGGCTACTGTCGCAATCTCTCCCAAAGTATCCACGCCCCAGATTTTTTCAAAAATCTGTACTTTACTGAACACCCGGTCGGGGTTCTCAGCTAAAAATACCAGCAGATCAAATTCCTTGGTGGTAAACTGTATTTCCCGGCCATTCAGGTGAACGCGCCGGGATCTTTTATTGATTACCAGTCCCTTAATTTTCAGTTCCTCGTTACGATCAACAACTTTTTGATCAAACAGTCGATTATAACGGGCCAGATGGGATTTAATTCTTGCTACCAGTTCCGCGGGACTGAAAGGCTTGGTCATATAATCATCAGCGCCCAGGCCCAATCCTCTGATTTTATCAATATCTTCTTTTTTAGCTGAGACAATGATTATGGGTACATTGCTCCTGCTGCGTATGGTCCGGCAGATTTCAAAGCCATCTATTTCAGGCAGCATGACATCCAGGATGATGATAGCGTAGTTTCCTTGCAGGGCGCGCTGCAGACCTGTCCGGCCGTTTAGTTCAATATCTGCTTCAAATCCGTCAATTTCCAGATAGTCTCTCTCCAGTTCCGCAATACACTGTTCATCTTCAATAATTAATACCTTTTTCATGCTGCTCCCTCCTTTTTAAGGAAAATTTTTAATTTTGATTCATTGTAAAATAATCAGCTTTTTTCAAGGTAAAGAAAATACTTGTCCCCAAGCCCTCTGTACTTTCCGCCCAAATTTTGCCCTGATGGGCCTCAATGATCTCCCTGGCTATGGAAAGTCCGATGCCGCTGCCTCCGGTTGTACGGTTTCTGGCACAATCAACCCGGAAAAACCGGTCAAAAACGAAGGGGAGTTTATCTGCCGGAATACCACAACCGTTATCACTTATTTCAATCAGGGCTCCTTCCGCTTCTTCTCTTAAGATTATTTTAATTTCCTTTTCATGCTTTTTCAGATGTTTTTTAGCGTTTTCCATAATGTTATGAATTACTCTGACCAGCCTCTGCCGGTCGGCCATTATTAAATCACTGCTCTCATAACTGGATTCGTAGTTGAGGATAATATTATCTTCATTTAGAGTAAAATTCAATTCTTCTATGGCATCCTCGAGGTATTTCCTGATGTCCACACACTCAAAAGCAAAAGGAAGTTGTTTTATGTCCAGCTTGGCAAAAAGGAACAAGTCATTGGTTAACCGCTCCATTTCCACAGCGTTGGTAAAAATAGTCCGGAGGTATTTATCCATTTTCGCCGGATTATTGGCCACACCATCAATAATGCCTTGCACATAGCCTTTAATTGATGTGATTGGTGTTTTAAGGTCATGGGAAATATTTGACATCAGTTCTTTTCTGCTGTTTTCATATTGCGCGTTAAGTGCTTGTGATTGCTTTAACTTTAATCGCATCTCTTCAAAGGCTTGATATAATTCCCCTATCTCATTTTTTACCGGGTAGCTGATGGGGTAATCCAGGTTGCCACTTTGAATTTCCTTAGCTGCTTTTTTAACGGAATCTAAAGGTTCAATCAAGCTTTTGGATAAGCGGTAGGTCAAAAAACTGTTGGTCAGAAAAATACAAATGATGAAAATCAAAAAGACCCACTTCACATAGCCGATATGATCAGCCGGTGGCGTATCCCAGGGGGATGTTCTGTTTATAAAAAGGTAGATGAGGCCTATTGTACCGTCACTGAAGGTGAAGGCGCGGCACTTTACAATATAATCTTTTGTGATTGCTGACGCCCATCTGCCGGCAACATCCTGCTGCAGAAATTTTGATAAATACGGTTTGAGCTTTTCCGCATTGACCGGAACAGAATTATACGTAAACTCGCCATTGTATTGAATCAGGACTCCCATATCAAAAGAAGATATCTTTCCATTTAACTGTGCCAGGTAAGATGAATCTTTGAGATTATCCGGTTGACTGACCAGAATACTCTCCAACTCATTCATGAAATCCATATGCTCCCGAAGTTTTTCCTCCTGGGCCGTTTCAATCAACTGCAATTGGTGGTCCTTTTCATAATTGATCAGAATCAGTCTGGCCGACAAAACCGCCAGCAGCAGCGGAACAATAATCATGATTATGTAGGAGGCCCAAATTTTTGATTTTAAGGACATCTTTTTACCTCCTCCTGACCTCGGAAAAATTTGTTTCTTTAACTATTATAAATCCTAATTATAAATAACTTTAAAACAGTTTTTTAAATTTTTATAACATTAAAACTTAAATCTTAATTTATATTTTCAAATTTGTTTAGAAAATCTTTCTATTTGTTTTAGCGGCAGTTTATTTTCATTTTTTATAATGATTATGCTAGAAGAATGAAGGGAGACAGGAAATTGAAACGTTTAACGATTCTGCTGTTGTTTTTTTTATTGGCCTCTCTTTTCAGCGGATGTGGAAGTAAAAAACCATCCAGCAGTGAAAACTCCGCCATTGCTGTTGAGGTTGTAACTGTAACCATGACAGACATGAACAAGTTTTATAATACTTCCGGGAAGATTGAGGCATCGGCTAAAGCAACTATCGCCCCTAAAGTTACAGGCCGGGTTGCTGAAGTCAACGTCAAATTGGGTGACCGGGTGGAAAAGGGGCAGGTTCTTTTTCAGATCGAAGCCAAGGATGCCTATAACCAACTGACTCAGTCGAGAGCAACCCTGGGCATGTCTCAGGTGAGCTATGACTCGGCAGTCCAGGCTTTAAAGGATGCCCAAGCCAATTATGACCGCTACAATGCCCTTTTTGAAAGCGGGGTTGTGTCAAAGAACGATTTGGAACAGGCTACAACCAAGCTGGTCAATGCCCAGCTCAGCCTGGAACAGTGCCGGCAGCAGATTAATAAGGATCAGGCCACCTTGGACACTGCGCAGGACAATTATTATGACTACTCGGTTACCGCGCCAATCGCCGGTCTGATAGGCGCGGTTAATGTAGAGAACGGCGGCATGGTGAGCAGTCAGACAGATGCCGCCATCATCGTCAATATCGATACCGTCAAAGTAGAGGCTTCGGTACCGGAAAGTGTGGTGAACGCCATCAAACCCGGCACTAATGTATCGATAACCATCGCTTCCCTGAATAAATCCGTGGAAGGGACGGTGACCGCGGTAGCGCCAAAAGCGGACTCAACCACCATGGGTTATCCGGTGGAAGTTACCATAGCCAATCCGGACGGAGAAATCAAGCCGGGGATGACAGTTAAAATAGACCTTCTCACAGGGGCTTTGCAAAAAATTATTGCTGTTCCGGTGGACGCGGTTATTGAACAGGATGGACAGCACATCGTCTATATTGTGGAAGACAGCAAAGCCAGGGAGGTTTATGTTGAGACAGGAGTGTCTAATAACTCCCAGATCGAAATCACTAAAGGTTTGGAAGAGGGGCAAAGCCTCGTAGTCCAGGGCAACCGCCGGCTCTCCGATGAACAACAGGTGAAGATGGTCACCAAACAAGAAGGTGATTCCAAGTGAAACTAGCTGATTTTTCTGTAGAACGACCGGTCGCCATCTCGATGTTAATCCTCATGATAGTTTTTGTAGGCCTCTATTCCCTGCCCAACCTGGGAGTCGCACTGATGCCCACTATGAGCATGCCGATGGCCATCATCAGCACCAGTTATCAGGGAGCAGCCCCGGCTGAAGTAGAGAAAGTGATTACAAAGCCCATTGAATCCGCCGTAAGTTCGATCAGCGGCGTCAAAGAAATCAGCTCCACCTCTACCAGCGGCAACTCCATGGTGATGGTGCAGTTTAATTACGAGGTCAAGGTCGATGATAAGGTAAATGATCTACGTGACAAAATAGATTCAGTGAGAAATTCCCTGCCGGATGAAGCCGGCAGTCCCACGATAATGAAACTTGACCCGAACTCACAGGCTATTATGACCTACTCTCTTGCCGGAGCAAGCCTTACCAAGATGAAGGAAGTTGCGGAGAATACTATCCAGCCTGCTTTGGAACGAATAGAAGGAGTCAGTTCAGTTTCTATCAGCGGCGGCAAGGAGCGGGAGATCCAGATCCGGCTGGATCAGACTAAAATGGACGCTTACGGCCTTACCGTGCAGCAGGTGTCTAACGCCATCTCCAGCGACGATATCACCGGCACGGCGGGCTCGCTGGTAAAAGGCTCCTATGAAATCAGTATCAGGGTCATGAATGAATTCGACAGCCTGAATGTCATCAAAAACGTGCGGATCAGCGTCCCCGGCTCATCTGGTAAATATATCCCGCTGTCTGAAATTGCAGATGTGAAGGATTCCTTCAAAGAAAACAGCACTCTAACCTATGTGGACGGGGAGGAATCGCTCAGTCTCAGCGTGATGAAGACATCGGACGGCAACACGGTGCAGGTGGCTGAGGATGTTCGTGAAGCAGTCGCCAGTTTAAGCAAGTCTCTTCCTGCCGGTGTGCAGATGAATACGGTCAGCGACACCTCCACCACCATCAATGACACCATTAAAAGCGTTGAGGAACACGGTGCCATGGGCGGACTCCTGGCGGTAATCATTCTGTTTTTGTTCCTGCGCAGTGCCCGCAGCACCGCGGTCGTGGCCATCACTCTGCCGGTCGCCTTGATCGGCACCTTTTCCGCCATGTATTTTTCTGATATAACCATTAACATGCTGTCCCTGGGCGGCTTGATGCTGGGTCTCGGTTCGCTGGTTGACTTTGCCATCGTGGTGCTGGAAAGCATCTACCGAAAGAGGCAGGAGGGCTTTGACATTATCAGCGCGGCCAAGGTAGGCACCTCTGAGGTAGGGACTGCTGTAATGGCCTCGGCAGCTTCCCAGATCGTGGTCTTTCTGCCGGTTGTCTTTGTCAGCGGTATCGCCAGCATGATCTTCAAACCGCTGGCGCTTACAGTCGCTTTTTCTCATGCCTGTGCTCTTTTTGCCGCTTTAACGCTGGTACCCATGATGGCCTCCAGAATGTTAAAAACTGTTCCGGCGCCGGAAGAGTTTGAGTATAAAAAAGGCACTAAAAACCCGGTAAATATTTTCGGTTACGGGCTGCAAAAGATTACTGCCGCTTATAAGAACATTCTTATCTGGGCTCTAGGTCACCGTAAAAAAGTAGTGGTCGGCGCCGTGCTGTTATTCTGCGCAAGCCTGGGGTGTATCCCGCTGATTGGGATGGAGTTTATGTCTTCAATGGATGAAAGAGGGGTAAATATCACCATCGAAATGCCCACGGGGACAAAGCTAGAGACAACCTATGAAAAGGCTGTGGAAGTTGATGCGCTGGCTCAAAAGGCATTAGAAGCTGGTATTAAAAAAGATTATATTACGGCCGGCGGCGGAGGCAGGTCCTTTTTGGGTACTTCCAACAGCAACACGGCCGATATTGAGTATAAGCTCAAATCCACTGAAGAATATACGCTGACGGCAGATGAAGCGGCGGAAAAAGTGCGTCAGGCAGTAAGTGATGTTGCCGGGGCTACGATCACGGTGGCTGTTGAAAGCGGCGCCATGGGGATGTCCAGCAGTGCGGTCGATGTAATTATCCGTGGTAATGATCTGGATATTCTAACTGAACTGGGGAATGAAGCGGTGGATATCACCAAAGGGGTTTCAGGGACCAGGAACGTGGCAAGCTCGTTGTCCAGCAATACCCAGATGCAGGTGGTGGTTGACCGTGAGAAGGCGGCAAACTATGGCCTATCCGTAAGCCAGGTTCTTTCGGTAATAAAAACCGCCTTCGGAGGGTCGACGGTAGGCAGCCTGCATACCGGGGATAACACGGTAGACATCACTTTAAAATACTCCAATGAATTCACCCAAACGGAGAGCAGTCTTGCGAGCCTGCTTCTGGTTTCCTCTTCCGGAACGAAGGTACCAGTGGGTGATGTGGCCAGCATTGCCATAAAAAGTTCCCCCAAACAGATCAGCCGCTCCAACCAAAACCGGGAGGTAGAAATCACCGCTGATGTTTCCGGCATAGCTTCCGGCAGTGTTAATGAGGAGGTCCAGGGAGCGCTGGCAAAGATGTCGCTGCCCCAGGGCTATACCATAGACTATAGCGGAGAGTCACAGAATATGAACGAATCTTTCAGCTCCCTGGGTACAGCGCTCCTACTGGCGATTATCCTGGTCTTCATGGTGATGGCGGCACAGTTTGAATCCCTGTTCCAGCCTTTTATTATCATGTTTTCCCTGCCTCCCACCTTCATCGGCGCAGTGATCGGGCTGGGGCTAACCGGGACCCGCTTGAGCGTTATGAGCCTGATTGGGGCGATTATGCTGGTGGGGATCGTCCTCAACAATGCCATCGTGTTAGTTGACTATATCAATACCCTGCGCAAGCGGGGAATCGAGCGCGACGAAGCGATCAAGCAGGCAGGACCGATCCGCTTGCGGCCGATCCTGATGACTACTTTGTGTACAGTGTTGGCCTTAATGCCCATGGCTCTTGGCAGCGGTTCCGGCAACGAAATGATGAAACCGATGGCCATTGTCATCGCCTTTGGCTTATCTTTCTCCACTCTTATCACCCTGGTTCTGGTACCTGTGGTGTATGCATCTTTTGACGATCTGGGGAAAAGACTAAAAATACGCTTTTCAAAAAGCTTTGAGAGAATCAAGAGGATTTTTGTTAAATGGAGCCATAACCCCGCCAACCATTAGCATTGGGTAGCCAGTTTTATTTTTGCGAACGTCAAAAAGTGCTCATATTCAACTCGGAATTTGAGCACTTTTATGATGTAGGACCGGGGAAATGAAAGCTATGAAATAATGAAAGTATATACTAGGTGAATAAAGATGGACAATAGCGCAGCCATGCGCGATCAAAGCATCGGCGGCCTGCTGTGGAAGTTTTCCCTGCCTGCTATAGTGGGGATGCTCGTCAACGCACTTTACAATATCGTCGACAGGATATTTGTGGGGCGTGGAGTTGGTTCAATAGCCATTGCGGCAACAACCGTGGCCTTTCCCATCATGCTTATTCTTATAGCTGTTTCTATGTTGATCGGAATTGGCGCTACGGCGTTAATTTCAATACGCCTGGGCCAAAAGAGAAAAGAAGAAGCGGAAAAAGTAGCCGGCAACGCCGCGGTGATGTTGATTATACTGCCTTTAATTATAGCGGTTATCTACCTGCTCTTTCCTGAGCAGATATTGGTGTTCTTTGGAGCAAGCAACGAGGTTTTGCCTTACGCCCGGGATTTTGTCCATATAATCATGATGGGAGCAGCTTTTGGTTCCATCAGCATGGGCATGAACAACTTTATCCGGGCGGAGGGCAACCCCAGGCTGGCCATGTTTACACAAATCACCGGCGCTTTGATCAACGGCGTTTTAAACTACATTTTTATTTTTAAAATGGGGCTGGGGATCAAAGGATCGGCTTTGGCTACTATATCCGGCCAGTTATTCTCAGCGATCTGGGTACTGAGTTATTTCTTATCGGGCAGGAGCCTGGTTAAAATCAGGTTGAAAAACCTTATGCCTCAAATACCTGTATTGGCCAGCATAGTATCTATCGGCTTTGCCCCTTTTGCCATGCAAATCGCCTCCAGTATCCAGCAGTCGATATTGAATAAAACCCTGCTGGCCTATGGCGGTGATTTGGCTCTTTCGGCTGTGGGGATCATAATGAGTATACTTACGTTACTATTCATGCCTATAGTGGGTCTCAGCCAGGGCGCCCAGCCGCTCATAGGCTTTAATTACGGCGCCCGACAGTATGACCGGGTGAAAGAGACAATGAAAATAGCGGTGATCGCCGGTACCGGCATCGCTTTAACCGGCTACCTGGCCATTCACATCTGGCCGGCCCAGATCGTAGGGCTATTCAGCAAAGATGATACCGCTCTGACAGATATGACCTCCCAGGCCATGAAGGTGTTTTTGGCGCTGTTTCCGGTTGTAGGCTTTCAAATAATATGTGCAAACTACTTTCAGGCAGTGGGCAAGCCGGTACAGTCCACCATCCTCAGCCTGTCCAGGCAGGTATTACTGTTCATCCCCCTGCTGCTGATCCTGCCGCATTTTTGGGGAATCAACGGAGTATGGAGAACAGCGCCTATTGCTGACGGCCTGTCAGTGCTGCTTACAGCCACCCTTATTTACTTGGAAATGAAATACCTCCCCCGAAGTGTAGTGTCAAGGGTGTAGTGTCAAGGGGACGGGGTTGTTGACAACTTTATTCTTGCCCTTCACCAATTCAACATCTTTGCCCTCAATATTTCCTGGATGTCTCATAAATTCCTTGTAAAATATTGCAATAATTTTGCCAACACTTGTGGACATCGAAAAACTACAAATCCTGAGATTCGCCGTACAAAATCTTGCTGAACCCCCAGCTGTTCCATTGCCAGACGCTGACTTCCCTCTCCCCGGGATCGGTATAGTCTCCTTCCGTGACAATCAGCTCATTTTTGCCGTCACCGTCAAGATCTTCAAGAGATGCTTCGTAATTAGGCCGGTCCAGGTTGGATGACTGCCATACGGGTTTAAAGTTATCCCCGGCCAGTTTAAAGATAAAAAGATGGTTCTTAATACTCATGTCTTCCCGTGTAATCCAAAAGGGTTTGTGTGGGCCGAAACTGCCTGACTTCCAGACCAGCAGGTTTAGCTCAAGGATGCTGTCATTGTTCGAATCGCCCAGGAAAAAATCAGATACCCACCAGTCATCCTGCGACTGCCAGATTGTTTGGGTACCGGTTGCGACCTTTAGTTTGCCGTCCTGTAAAGAATAATC
This sequence comes from uncultured Pelotomaculum sp., assembly GCA_964543575.1. Taxonomy (GTDB): domain Bacteria; phylum Bacillota; class Desulfotomaculia; order Desulfotomaculales; family Pelotomaculaceae; genus Pelotomaculum_B. The sequence goes on along the minus strand of CAZIYV010000030.1, from coordinate 15,000 downwards.
TTCGTATGTTCCGTCCTGGTCCAGGTCAAAATGCCGGTTTTTCACCAGCCTGGACTCCGGCAAGGGTTTTAGGGCATAGAAGGTGTACCTCTTGTCTTCCCTGAAAACCCGGCTTTCCTGATCCCAGGCAGGGACGGTCACTTCTGAAAGTTTTAATCCTGTGTTTTCTAAGGCAGTTTTGGCCTCTTCACCTTCCAGGACCTGCGGCTGGTCCTGGTCATTAATGAATACTGGCAGGAACTCAATCTTCTCCACTCCTTCAGGGGTGATGAATATTTTAGCCGTCAAACCAATACGAGTAGCCCGGGACCACTTCTGATCGAAGATGAAATTACCCAGGCTGTAAATTATATATTTATCTTTGTATTTCTCTGTCTTCTGCACCACATGGGGGTGGTGCCCCAACACCAGGTCCGCTCCGGCGTCAACCGCCAGGCGGGCAAACCTGGTTTGGGCAAGGTCCGGCGCAGGCTCGTATTCCGTACCAGCGTGCATGGACACTACCACAAAATCGGCTTTCTCTCTGGCGTCTTGCACGGCAGCTATCACCTTTTCCTGCTCGAAAAAGGCGACGCCGGACTGCTCAGCGCCGGCCAGGTAAGACTCCGGCACAAGGGCAGGATCGGTGAAGGCCAGAAAGGCCAGTTTAAGATCTTTTACTTCGATGAACTTCGCGGCAAAAGCGGAGTCAATGGTTTTCCCGGCCCCGGTGTACTCGATACCTGCCCGGCTCAGGTATTGCATAGTATCCAGCAAACCCTGGGAGCCAAAATCCGCCAGGTGATTGTTAGCCAGGGACAGGACGGTGAAACCGGCGTCTCTCAAGGCGGTTTCCACACCGGGATCGGCGCGCAGAGTCATTTCCGGCATCATGATTTCACGGCCAGGTGTGATCGGGTTTTCCAGGTTACCGAAAACAATATCGCCGCTTTGCAGTTGTTGCTCGATTTTTATAAAGGGGTGACGCGGGTCACCCCCGTGTTTTCTGATTGCCCCGGCCACACCCCGGGAGAGCATAATATCCCCGGCGGCAACCAGGCAGACAGGCTCTTGTCTGGCTGGAAGCTTCAGCTTTTTCTTTCTGAAAGCTGTAAAATCTTCTTCCGGTGAGAAACTGCCCCAAGCTCCCGGCTTAATGAAAAGATATCCCAGGCAGCCAATCGTGATGACCAAAGTAATTATTAATAACTTTTTTTTCATTTAGCAATAAAGGTGTTGGTCCAGACGGGCAATGGAGGTACCTGCCCGTCGTTCAGCATCCTGTGCCACCTGGTATCTGTCAGCCTGTCATTCAGCGGCCAGGGGAACTCATAATAGGAGTATACACCGCCAATGGCAATTCTTAATTCACCGTCCACCGGCACAACAGCATAAATCTCGAAAATATTGCCTGTCGCTTCTTCCAACACCTGTCCGCCGCTGGGATTATTGGCCACGTCTCCCACCAGGGCGGCCGGCCGGTCAAAAATCGCGGAGCGGTGGTCGATGCCCTCGTCCCGTAGTGCTTCCAGCCAGAAGTGTTCCAGTTGACCGCCATAGGAGCGGATTAAATCATATTCCTCATCAGTTAGCAGGGTATTGGACAATTCCTTTTCAGATATGGTTTTCAAGGCCAGGATCAGCTTCTCCATCCTTTCCAGGCTTGTCTGATCCCTGTCATTTAAGAGCCCGCGTGCTTCAAGTCCGTTCCCGGTCATTTTCACCAGAGAGGCCAGACGGGCATAAACATAGGGGTTGGGTTCCACATAACCTCGGTCGTCAATGTTCCCACCGCCGCCGCCGGCCTCAGCGTAAACCGGTTTGGCGTATAATATAGTGTCGTGCTTCAATTCTGTCCAACTGCCCAGATAGGTATTGAGATCTTTTCTGGCCCAGGCGGAGTTGCGCATAAATGAGGGATATCCCGCCGGTTTTTCCCAGGTCAGGGGCATCAGCGTATAAAGCCAGTTCCAATAAAGGTTTTCGCTCCAGGTCTCTTTACCCAAACCGGCAATGGACGCTTTCATTTTGGTCATGTTCTCCGGGTAGTTCCGGTAACTTGTATCACCCAATGACTGTGAAATTTTGTACGCTTCCGCTGAACCCATGGCGGCGGGGATGTCCATGCCCCTGGGCAGAACCCTCGTTTCACCCTGGCTGTTTTCCTTGACTTCCGGGTATACCAGCCGCTGGAAAACAGCAGCGTCAATGGTAAACCGCTGCCCCATAAAACGAAAGCCTTTGCTCTCTTTTTCCCGTTCGGCCGGCGATGCTGCGTTAACAGCAGGTATGGAGTTTATGGCCGGCGGCTTCAACTCCCCGGCCGCCGCTAAAAATGCCTGCCATTTCTCAGGGCTGGAAACCACCGCCTGCAGATCGGCGCCCGCACCGTATATTGTGTCAACCAGTTCTCTAAACTGATCACAAGAGATATCGTCACTCTTCCCGACAAAAAAGTTGGTGGTCGCATAGATCCTGTCCCAGATCTGCCTGTTCTCACCGCTGCTTAGAGCCAGGGTGATTAAGGCGGCGGATCTGGTTTCATCTTCGCTTTTCAAGCGAAAGGTCAGCCTGCCGTACCACATCATGGATTTAAAATAAGCTTTAAGCAAATCGGTCCTGTCGTAATGCCCCCGTGGCAGGTACTGCGAATAGTCCTCCTCAAGAGCGCCACCGGGTTCACTGCTCCCGCCTAAGTTCATCAGCGGTGATACAGCAACACCCTGGTGGTTATCAATCAGGGCCAGTTCTTGTTCCACCTCATCTTTCACTATAGGCGGGACGGACACTCCCGCATCCAGGAGTTTACCGGCCACGGCAAAAAAACCGGCATTTCTCCGGGCGGCATTCTCCCAGGCAGTGCCTTTCAGAGCATCGTACTGCTTTAGAGCCTGGGCCAGCATTAGTCTATTCAGTTCCTTGAGTTCCGGGGCTAGTTTTTCAGTTTCCACGACCCTGAGCAGGTGATCGAAAAACAAGTGGTAATTGTGGAGTACGGAATCGGTAGTGATAAACAGCGGTACCGGTTCATAGCGGTTTCTTTCGTAGAGCGAAAAGAACTCTTTTTCATATTTGTTGGGAACTACTACAAAGCCGTTTTTGATCAAAAGGTTTGTAGCCGCCGGGGAAAGGTTAAACATGTCTTTGTTCGTGATATTACCAAGGTCACGGTCTACTTGATAAGGTTTAACAGCAGGAGTCGCGCTTACCGGGACCTCCTCATATTTAGCAAAATTGGAGACTGTAACTGCAGGTGGTTGAGAAACTTGTTGCGCCGCCTTATTTTCATCTTGCCCGGATTGACTGGAACAGCCACCCAGAAACAGAAGCAGAACTAAACTGCAAGTGATCAACAATGACCTTTTCATTTATCTCACCTCATTACTGTTATTTGCGTTTGGCGCCCAATCATCCCGGATACCGCACAATCCGTCACCACAAACAACCTTAAATTGATGGCTGACCTTTTCTCCATTTTTTGTACCGTAAACCTCATAAACAAAAAAACTATCTTCTTCATTTACCCCTTTAAATCTATAGTCTATTGTCTCTAAATCAAAAGATTCTTCATAATTCGTGATAACCTTTAATGATTCATTTTCCGGATATATCAGATCATCTACCGAAAGCGTACGTGCCAGTTTAACCGGGTCTTTTCCTTTTAGACCCATTATATAATCAATCACCCGGTTATGGACAAAATATGAGTAATTTACAAATAAACCAACTACAAAAACTTTTCCTTCGTGTGAAGTTATCTCAATATTTTTGCTCACTCCATCTCTGTTGCTAATGCGGTACATGTGCCTTATATAATCCTCATTTGAAAAAGGGGAAGTGCCGATAAAATCAGATTTAACAATTTCTGTCTGCCCAAAATAGGTTTTATTATCTTGTAAAGCAGCTTTTGCTCTTTCTGTTCCATAATAGTAATTCCTGTCCGGATCCATGCATTCCAAGATTAATGTGTAGTCATTCTGGTTAATGCCTCTAATATATTTAGCCTCTATTGTTTCCTTTTCAGGGTCTTTACCTTTATTGGAATCGTTTAAAAAGCTGAATTCGGACTTCAGCATATCGTTCAATACCGAATATTCTACCGGAAACTCCTGTATGCCGGCAGCATAGGGCCAATATTCGTACTGCTGGAAATAGACCACAACCGCGTTATTGGACAGGTAAAAAACCTGGTCATCTTTGATGGCCTCAAAGAGCGCAATTGAATAATCAGGCAATATTCCTCCCTTTACCCTCTCATCTATCGCATTCCTGACGGTATCGCTAATAAGAGAAACATAGTCCGCATCAACCTTCACCAGATCCTTAAGCTTGTATTCTGCACCCGTTTTCAGGTCAAGGGTACGGGAACTTTGCACCGTCAGACCATGAGCCCCTCCGGTGTATTGGTAATTCATGAATACAACACTCAGCAAGCCATTTTGATTGTATTTCAACTGATAGTCTAAATAGGTCTCACACTTGTTTGGACTGCCTGTATACCCTAACGCTATAACCTTTTCCATTTCATCCGCATTTTTAAGTCCTTCATTCCTGGAATCCATGGCTGATTCTCTGAAGATTGAGTTTATACTGTCCTGCACGGTTTTATCAGTCAAACCGTCAATCTGCGGATACTGTAAGGTTATTTTGATTATATCGGTCTCAGAAGCTTCTTTCACTGTTGTTATGGAAATAGCATTTTCTTTTACACTTTCAAGTTGAACCATTCCGTCTTGACTGTCCCACCGGACTCTAAGCCCGAAATTTTTAGAGAAAAAGTCCGCCTCCATGTACGTACTGTCTGCGATGATTGTGTAATCTTCGCTCATATAATAAACATGGTCATCTGCGGTTACTTTATTGTTGTTCCAATCAATCATAATATTTTTCCCGGGCCTGGAGACGGAAATCGGATTATTTTTTCCCGACCACTGTATTTTATAGCCGAGCGCTTCACCAACCACCCGCAGCGGCAGATAAACATTTCGCCCGTCAATATAGGCGGAGGCCTGAATTTTAGTACCGTCCAGCATGATTGCAGGCTGACTGTCAGTTGCTGCAAAACCATACGCAGGCACAGACAGAATCAACGAAATAATGACCCCTATCAAAATAACCTTTTTAATCATGACATCGACACCCCTTCGCCAAAATAAAGTCAGAGATCCAATTCTCAAACGCCTTTACATGTATGACGGTATAAGGAACTGACAGGTTCACTATAAACAACCACAATGGATATGTGGCCAAATCAATTCGCCCTACAAGGATGGGCACGCTTAATAGGTGGGTAAGGGTACGTTTTCTTGACTCATTTGATGAAACAGTTAATTGTTTTTAGGGAATCTGAAATGATATTTTAGCGGGGAAGGCCAGGTCAGCATGCCATTGTCTTCCCTGGTACAGGGACCGGCGTTGTGGATCAGAAGAGGAACTCCGTCCGCCCGCCTCTTATCCGAAACTACCCCGACGTGGTCATAGGGCGGGCCGAATACAACTATGTCGCCTCCCTGCCACTGCTTTAGATTCTCCGGATCCCATGGTCTGATCTCGGTAGTAAGCCTGTCGGCGTGTTTTTTTAAAAACGCCTCCTGATTGGGCACCCGCCTAAAATCAATATTGGGCTCCGGGTTACCATCCACCCGCGGGTAATCTTCCGGATGTTCTTGGATATCCCGGTCCATCATCCCCTTTAAGTCGTACCCGGCGTTTTGCAGCGCCCTCCAGATTACGTCGGTGCAGACACCCTCGTTTTCAGGCGGGTATCCCCCGGCGTAGTAGGCGTCCTTATAGGCAGGCTTCGCCTCCAAGTCCTTACGCGCCCCCTGGACAATGTCGTCCAGGTCGTTAATACCGTCACCGTCCTTATCAACTGCCAGCACAACCTTTTCGACAGCGCAACGCTGTTCAACTAACCCGCTTATGTCTAAACCGGGCAGGCTGAGATTAAGGCGCCGCCACTCAAACAAACAAAACAGCAATAACACGGCGACTACTAAAGTCAACAAAATTTTATTTATCAGCAATCGTTTTTCTTTTTTGTTTAAAGTAAATAATTACTACCTCAATTACTTTCATAACTTTTATTTGTTGTTCCAAATATCTCTATATAAGAGCACCACGATATTACTCTTTGTTACAAGATTGGATATTGTTAGCGGGACATGTAAGAATAATGGAACCGGAAGAACGTCTTAAACGCATACAGAACCGAAATAGGTGAAATTGCTTTGAAACAACATGCTAATATCAAAATGGAAAAAATTATTAAAGATTACAGCAACCTCATCGGGCTGAGTCCTGCCAGCCTGACATCAGGTGTTCCGCAGAAAGAAAGGATATGATTTGCGGGAACTGTATAAAATAGAGCTGGAGATGTTTGATCGCATTTGCGTAAAGGGTAAAATACCGCCTTGAAAATAAGGAGTGGGTATATTTTAACACATTGTTACATCCAACGTTGTGCAAAGTACTATATAGACAGTAAATCAAGCAAACCGGAGGGAAACAAATGGAAGAAAACAGCGCTTACAGGTCCCAGGCGAATAGTTTAAAACTTAAAAAGATCGTGTATTATATACTCGGTGTCTTTGAAGTCCTTTTTGCCTTCAGACTTATTTTTAAGTTTCTTGGGGCTAATCCCGGGAGCGCCTTCGTATCATTCATCTATACTGTTTCAGGCGTTTTCATAGCTCCCTTCAATGGTATTTTTAGATCTGCTGTAACTGAAGGGATCGAAACCAAGTCGGTTCTGGAGCCTACCACCATTATAGCCATGATTGTTTATGCGATCATTGCATATGGAGTGGCAAGGTTGCTTGAAATCTACAGAACCCCTAAGGATGAAGGAATACGATGAGTCTAAGGGGTATGATCATCTAATTCTCTTTAACAGGCTTCGCATAATCAAAGTATAACTCCCCCGTAAAAGCCGGCGCCATAACCTCGTTTTTTTCCTGCGTTTCGACGGAAACACCGTACTCACTCAGAAATTCGACAATGCCGCCTTTTAATTCCAACCTGCTCTTTAGAGCGGAGGCGTTGCCGACGGCGATGATACGGTAAGGAGACTCCAGAGGGGTTCCGTTAACTTTGATGGGGCTGCCGGCCAGGCGTATCTCGCTGACGGCCGTGATGCGCTGGCCATTTATGGCCACAGCTTCCGCACCCGCGCTGAATAATTCGTTAACATTTTTTAAAAGATATTCGTCGGTGACATTTTCTAAAGCGCCGGGTCTGGCCTGCCTCTGGTGACTTTGTACAACCATCTCCACTCCCGGTCCGGACACGGGTGATAAGCCGGCAAATCGCCTTATTTTGGAAAGTTCTCTCTCCAGTGCTTCGTTAGCCTCTCTTTGTCCTATCCCGGCCTGATCCAGTTTAGCTGCTAGATCTGAAATTTCTTTCTGTAGTCCATATAAATCCTCTACCAGACTTTTTTTCTCCAAAACTAATTCCTGCTCTCTGTCCCAGGGGACAAGGTTATTACCGGCGCCGGTGGTACGAAACTGGAAACCCAGCATCACTCCCAGCAAAATGGGAATGACTGTTATTGAAAAAATAAAAGTCCTGTTCAAACTAAAAACCTCTCCTTTGCGCACTATCCAATATTTAACGCGTGCTACAAAGTGTCAGTATCCTCTTCGAATATATAATCCGACTTGATGCTTCCGGAGTAAGCCGGCATTGCAAGCTGTTCCAGCTTTTTAACTGAAACCTGAATGCCAAAAAACTGCAGGTAATCTGCCACCCCGCCCCTCATCTGCAAAGCGCTGTCCATAGTTTCAGGATTGCCGATGGCGGTTATGATAAAAGGAGGAGCTAGAGCTTTTTTATTGATTCTAATGGCGGGACCACTGCAGCTGATCTCGGTGGTGGCTGTCAGGCGCTGGCCGTTTATCGCGATAGCCTCGGCCCCTGCCGCTTTGAGTTCGTTCACAATTTTCAATATGTCCTCATCATGTATGAGATTAAGGTTGGGGTTGCCGGTTTTCTGGGTGGCATTGCTGTCTTTTAAGGTCACTTCCACGCCGCTGCCGGTCAGTTTGGTTATACCCGCAAAAATCATTGTGCGTTCCATTTCTTCTTTGCTTTGAGGCGCCAGGGTTTCAGTAGAAAGATTTTCTAATTGCCCGCGCATTCTGCTCAATTGCGCTTGAAGAACATCGTGTTCCTTTTTCATCTGTTCCACCTGTTCTGCTAACTCCTGTGTCCTCCGGATAGCCTCGTTCTGCTGTACGTCCCTGGTCATACGGAACTGCACAGCAAGAATCACTCCGAGAAGAAGGCTAACCAGTGCCACCGACCAGTAGACATTTTTCAGCTTTATTGCGCTCATCCCTACTAACTCCTTACATTTACTAACCTACCTGACTAAAGCTTTGCAACCAAGACAACTTTACACTCTTGACCTTGCATTATCTTATCAACACATTCAGACCCTGCATTCTGACAATCTTGTAACGGGGATCACACGGCGTGTCAGAACTGTTCGCCTGGCTAAGCTATCATCTCCAGTTCTCAACACCTCTACATGTATGACGGTGTGAGAAACAGACAGGTTCACCATAAACAAAAACATAATGACATATGGTAAATCAATTCGCCCTACTAGGTGGGCAAGCAACCAACCCCTCCATTCAAAAAGGGAATCAGCCCCAGGAAACACTATTGGAATAAACATTCCCTGCCTCCTTGGTGGTAAGGTGACCGGACACTTCCGGCAAATGTTATTTTAATGTACAGTAACGGGTGCAGGCCATATGTTACAGGACTTTATAAAAATGCAGGGGGAATCCCTGCGGAGATAGACAGCCTTAAAAAGCTGTTGGATGAGGAGGTGTGATTATGGCGGACATTTTTCATTTCGTCCTGACGGCTTCACTTTATGCCACCATTGTGGGGCTGGTTATTATCCTCATAAAAGGGCTATTGAAAAACAGATTAAGCGCTAAATGGCACTATCTCATTTGGCTGGTACTGGTTTTGAAGCTGCTGATACCGTTTGGCCCCGAAAGCGCGGTAAGCCTTTTTAACACGGTACCGGAGATACCGCAGCAGAGCATGAGTGAGATCGTCCATCAAATGGAACAGCGGTACGGAGCCTCTTTGTCAGCCGAGAATCCACCGCCATATCTGCCGGCCACTCAACAGCAGGTTGAAGCTTTTAGAATTGCGGCCTTGGCTGAAAGCCTGCTGCCCTACGCCTGGGCTGCCGGCGCAGCGTTTACACTGCTGTGGCTTGTTTTCACCTACTATTCACTTCATAGAAAGCTGCACCGGGGTTCGCCGGTGACAGATGCATACTTATTCCTGACAAGAAAATGAGTGAGAGCGGTTTCCGAATGATTGCTGTAAACAAGTATCTTCTTTTTTATAAAGTGTACCCTGAAAAAGTAGATATATTAAGAGTATTACACGGGGCAAGAGATTATCCTAAATTGTTTTCACGGATTTCTCATAAAGAAACTAGCAAGTAAATAAACAACCTCAGTACAGCAGCCAATTTTTAAATGCCGCCCGCCTTTGCTTTTCTTTCAGGTCGTCACGATTCTAATGATTAAGAAGAAAAAGCCGGAACCCGTTAAAGCCCCGGCTCTCAAGGTTAATTGTTTTCTAGCATCCTTACCAGCGTCTCCGCCGCTTCGCCTCTGGTTACCACCGCTTTAGGTTCGAATCTACCATCCACCGGCTCAATCAGGCCGAGCCCGACAGCCAGGACCGCATGCCCCCTCAGGTAGTCAGTGATGTCACCGGCATCCTGGAAATTAAGCACGTAAATGTCGCTGAGGCTGGCCACTTTATAAAAGCCCATGGCGTGGATGGTCAGCCGGGCCAGTACTTCACGGGTGACCGGCAGATCCGGATCGGGCGTTTCCCCCGCCTGGATGATCCCCAAACGGACAGCTGTTTCGTAGTACTTCTGATACCATTGTTCCTTTCCGCCGGCGGCGGCTGTCCGGAATTCCAGCCCGGTATACTGTCCGCTGCTTTTAACCAGCATGGTAATCAGTTCAGCCTGGGTTACAGCGTCGTCCGGACGGAACTTACCGTTTGTGGCGGCAACAATACCTGTTTGAGCCAGCAGTTCCACCGCCGCACGGGCGGGGTGGCCGTCCAGGTCGTCAAACTGCTGCTTTTGATCAGCCGGCAGGACGACATTGCCCTCGTAGTCCAGCAGTTCACCGGTGAAGGCGTCCAGCATGGTGAAGTTCTGCCTGGCCGTATAATAGACCAGGTGTACCTGCCCCTCCTCGCGTGTTTTCGAATACACTTCTCCTGTCCACAACCGCATGTATGCCGCTGTCAGCGGAGCGCCCTTCAGGTACTTGTCAGCGGCGTCCTCTCGGCTTACCATACCCTGCGGGTCGGGGAATTTAACGTCCCACCAAGTCATACGGTAACTGGTTATTTCACCAGTGGCGCTGTCCACGACCAGGTTGAAACCGTTATCGGGGAAGGGGATATCTTTGGTTAGCCTCACCCAGTTAAAGCTGTAAGCTCGGGGCTGCAGTTTCCCCTCCTGGTCGGTCAAAGGGCCGAATTCCGGCCTGGTATTCTTGAAGACAAGCTGGTCCCACCTGGCAGGCTGGACTTTTTTAATATAATCACCGGCAATCTTCAGGGCGGCTTCCTCGCTGAATTTCACTTCCGGCGCTTTAAGATAGTCATACATGGTGCGGTAAGAATCAGTGTTAAAGGAAACAAGCTCTCCGGTAGACGCGTTCACGGCAATGTCTATCGCTTTACGTTCGGCGCCGCTGCCGGCCTCCCAGTTAAAATGCCAGGTTTTTTGGTCTTTGTACAGGTAGTCCTGCTCCAGCCTGCTGTTATTCAGGACATATTCCCCCGGGACTTTTACAGCGGACCTGGCCATATCCAGAGCCTTTTCCTTGGAGAGCAGGCTCTTGGCCTCTTCAATAGCGCTTTCTTCTACCGGAGAGAGAGGGACAGCCGCCCGGCTGTTGGCCATTTTCTCCATACCGCCGCCCCCGGCCATGTCATAGGACGCGTAGAACTCGTCCTCCCTGCTCAGCACCTGGCCGGTAAGAGCGTCTATAACCGCCCGGTCCTGCTGTCCCGGCAGGCGGTACACCAGCTTCAAAATTACCTCCTTGCCTCCCGGAGTGCGCGACCGGAAGTAAGACAACTCCGGACCAGCTTCTGTCCTGAATATCTGTTCTGCCTGGACCTGGCTGATCCGGCCGGCGGCAGGCGGGAAACCTTTAATGTCATCCCAACTCAGATCATAGCGAATCACCTGTCCGGTGTCACCGCTTACCGAGATCCTGATACCATTCTCCGCATATGGCACACCGTCGACAATCCTGGCGTAGCTGTAGTGGTATTCCACCTGTCCCCGCTTCAGGAAGGTGAGCGGCTGGTAATAGTTTTGATCCGGCTGCAGCCTGGTCAGTTTAAAACGCTCCGGCTGCAGTTTTTCAGCCAGCGCGATGGCCGCGCTTTCAGCCTGCTCCCTGGTATACTTCGGCAGTCCCCGGTATTCCTGGCCTGGTGCGAGCGGAACCCATTGCCCCATATTCCAGATATCGCCTGTTTCGGTATTGACCCGCACATTCATTTCACCGCCGGGTTCACCGGAATTATACCAGCGCAAATTCCAGAAAGACTTACCGTCTGACTGGTCAAACCCTGTTGTAAACTGACTGAAACCTTCAGGCACGGTGAATGCCTCCTTGGCAATCATGATCGCCTGCTCCAGGCTGACAGAGGCAGTTTGCTCTCCCGCTTTGGCCGGGCTGTTGTTTAAAGTTGAAGCTTTTACAATCTCATTTTCCCCCTGGAGATCTGCCGGGGGAACTTCAGCCAGTGCCGCACCGGGCAGTAAAAAGAATAAAATCATAGCCAGACAGACCCCAAAAGTTTTGATGTTAATAACACGGAAACACATTACTATCCCTCCTTACATAAAAGCTCCGGAATATGCTATTTGGGCAGCGTCCTGCCTCCTTTCAAAAAAAAGATCCAGTAATCCCTGTATATAGCTCCGAGCTGCCAAACCGCAACAAACTTTACTTAATAAATCAGACGGCCAGAGCTAATTACCGGTTCACTAGAAATTTTATTATTTACTGTAATAAGGAAAAAAGATGTGTTCTGTTCCTAAACTAACCTATTGCTTCTTTTACTTTGTTTGCCAGGAATACCGCTTTCACAAGGTACCCTGACCTGACATTTTCCGCAACCATATCTTGGTTTGTATTTTTCAGAAGTTTCGACTATAAAATCAGAACATATTTTGTGGTTTTTGCCCTTATCAACGGATATTGCCTTGACGGGACAATTCTTGACACAGGCCCCGCACATGGAACAATATTCATAGATGCTTTCGTATTCTCTTTGGTCGGGAGACAAAGATAGCTCTGTGATGATGCTGCCGAGTCTGCCGGCCATTCCTTTCTGAGTTATCAAACCTTTAGATAGCCCGAATGTTCCAAGCCCGCACACAAAGGCCGCGTGTCTTTCAGACCAATTACTTGTGAATGATAGAGTATTTCTAGAGCCGGCACTGGTATTGGCCCAAAACCTTTCATCTAAAGCCGGCACAAGGCTATCGTATCCGGCATCTATCAATTTTGAATTCAAATACCGGCACAACTTCATCTTAAAAGCCTGGCCTTCAATGCGGCCATGCAGCCATTCTTCAGAAGGCCAGAGCATGTCCCGCATGTTGCCCTTTTTTACTGCTTCGGTAAAAGGCAAGAAAAAGGATACCACGGTTTTTGACCGCGGCAGCCATTCCCGGGGAAGCATAAAGTGTTCCCCTATTGCAGATGGCTCTTTCAATAATCTGAAACACTTATCATCAGCTGCTCCGAAAGCAAAAATCGGAGCCTCGAACATCTTCATACCGACAACTGTCTCAGAAAGCGCAACTTGTTTTGTGATAAGGTTATCTTTTGAGTTCTCCACAAAGGATGATGCTATTTCAATCAAGTCCTGCTTGTCCATATCGCACCTCCACAATTAAATGATACTATTACATTACACCATTATATTCCATCATGTACGACGAGAACACCTTGAATTCCAATATGCATTGGTTTTTAATAGTTAATTAATCCGCAAGCCAGCCGCTTCCCCGAGGCGCCTGCCGGCTGTGTACGGTAATCATCGGGACTTTGGTGAATTATCACAGACCTGCCGACCACCTGTGCAACTCTGAACTTGTTAGTGAAAAAAGACATTACAGCCCTGCCGTTGTTAGAGAACACCACGGGAAAGTCCCCCGCGTGGTTGCCATGCGGCTGCTTGTAAGGATTCCAGTGCTCGCCGGCAGCGAGAAACGGGGTCTCGGGGTTGCCTACATCGCAGTTACCGAACTCATGTATATGAAAACCGTGGGGGCCGATAGGCGGCCTGCCGTTTTCAGCAGGTTGGTAAGGTGGTAGTCCGGCCACATCCACATATACCCAGGTACCGTAGGGCGCGTCAATAAAGCGGACGATTCCTGTTAACCGTGGCGCAAGCGGGCCGCCCTGGATAAAGGCTGTCGCCCCCTGTGTGTTATAACCAGGTCCTTCTGTCGTATTCATAAAGGGTTTACCTCCTTTTATCAGCTGCAATATATATTATTCGATATTGTTACAAAAGACCCATTAATATCCATGTTGTGGACATATTAAAAAGGAGCCCTTATTTCAGGCTCCTTGCTGTTCCTAATGAATCTTATATTTTTGTTAACGCGTCCTGGCATTGTTTGATGCAGGTGTCAATAGACGTATAGGCCTGATCCAGTGAATGTTTTGCGGGCGCCGAGGCATCCGTGGACATGGTCCTAAGTTCGTTGGCTGTACTCTGACAGCGTTGAATACAGGACTCCAGTTGTTGTTTGCTAAGCATGATATCACCTCCTCAAACGTTAGTATCTGCATAATTTTCTTTTATAAAACATAAACTTGTAATTTTTATTAATAACACCAGGGACGAAAGATAACCAACCGTTAAAGGTTGGTTATCTTTCGTCCCTCTTTTTTATAAACTTTATGACAAATCTGGTTTGAAACGCCGCAATCTTAGGGCATTGCTCACAACCGATACAGAACTGAAGGCCATTGCCGCCCCCGCGATCACAGGGTTGAGCAAACCCAGGGCCGCCACCGGGAGGCCCACAGTGTTGTAAAACAACGCCCAGAACAGGTTCTGCCTGATGTTTCTGATAGTAGCCCTGCTCAGGTTGATGGCAGCCGCCACCCCTCTTAAATCACCCCGCATCAGAGTGATATCCGCGGCTTCTATGGCCACATCGGTTCCGGTGCCTATGGCGAAGCCAACATCGGCGGTAACCAGTGCCGGGGCGTCATTGATGCCGTCGCCGACCATACCGACAACCTTACCCTGGCCGCGCAGTCTTTCAACCTGGCTCGCTTTGTCCTCTGGAAGCACCTCCGCCAGTACATTGTCTATGCCCACCTGCCGGGCGATAGCCGCGGCGGTGCGGCTGTTATCACCGGTTATCATCCAAACTTCCAGGCCCATCCTCCGCAGCTGGCTTACCGCTTCCCTGGAGCTCTCCTTGATCGTGTCCGCCACTCCAATAACGGCAGCCATCCTGTTATCCACAGCCATGTACATGGCTGTCTTACCTTCCTCTTCCAGCTTTTCAACACCCGCAACCAGTCCGGCAATTTCGATGCCGTTATCTTTCATCAACTTTTTTGTACCCAGCAGCACGTTGTGGTTTTCTATTTCAGCGGCGACCCCGTGGCCGGGTATGGCCTTGAATTGCTGCGGGTCATCTAAAATCGCGCCTTTTTCTTTAGCGTAACTCACAATAGCCTGCGCCAGGGGATGCTCGGAGTTCTTTTCCACCCTGCCGGCAATCTGCAGCAGTTCTTTTTCACGTCCTTTATATTCCAAAGCCGGGATAAGATCGGTGAAAGAAGGCTCACCTTTGGTAATTGTCCCGGTTTTGTCCAGCACAATGGCGGTAAGCTGGTGGGCTTTTTCCAGGTACTCGCCGCCTTTAATCAGGATGCCGTATTCAGCTCCCCTGCCGGT